>CAIWHY010000001.1 GCA_903912585.1 uncultured Thermoleophilia bacterium
CGCCGTTGTCTATCCTGAGACGCCGTCTAGGAGAGCTGCGCGAGCGTGTGCGCGACGCGGCTCTTCTTGTGAGCGGCGTTGTTCTTGTGAAGGATGCCCTTGGCGGCGGCCTTGTCGATGCGCGAGGTGAGGAAGACCGCGGTCTTGGCGGCTTCGTCGCCCTTCTTCTCGGCGACCTCGGCCTCCAGCTGCTTGAAGAGCGTCTTCAGCGTGGACTTCGAGTGCCGGTTGCGCAGGCGCTGCTTGACGGCCAGGCGGTTGCGCTTCTTCTGCTGCTTGATGTTTGCCACGTGATCCCTTCGATCCGATCAGTCTTGATGCGTGACGATTCCTGAGGCAGTGGGGACTGCGTTCGGACGTGGGATGCTACCACAGGGCCCGTGCCTGCGGCAAACGTGGGCGGGGACAGGACGTAGCGCGTACCTTCGCGGTTGACGCAGCGCTTCTCACCGCGCAAGGTCTCTCACGTGAGCGAGCGATCGGCAGAGACGAGCGGACGTTCGAGCCGCAGGATGCGCGCGGGCGCCGCCGCCCGCACGCCGGCGGCGGCGCTGCCGCCGCTGCCGGCAGGTGACTTCTCCGCGTGGCTGAGCTCGGCGCTCGCCGCCCTCGCCGAGGAGGCGCCGGCCGACGTGCCGTGCGGGAGCTGCAACGCGTGCTGCCGCACCTCCCACTTCATCCACGTGCGGCCCGAGGAACGGCGTGCGCGCGCCCGGCTGCCGCGGGAGCTCCTGTTCCCGGCCCCGGGCCTGCCGCCCGGCAATCTCGTGCTCGCCTACGACGAGGCCGGGCGCTGCCCCATGCTCGTCGACGGGCGCTGCACGGTCTACGCGGATCGGCCGCTGGCCTGCCGCACCTACGACTGCAGGGTCTACGCCGCCACGGGCGTCCCGACCGACAGGGATGCGATCGCCGAGCAGGCGCGGCGCTGGAGGTTCGGCTACCCGACCGCGGACGATCGCGAACGGCAGGCCGCCGTCTTGGCCGCGGTGCGGTTCATGCGCGAGCACCCGGAGTCGCTGCCGAGCGACGCCGCGCGCGTGCAGCCGATCCGCCTGGCCGTGCTGGCCATCGCCGTCCACGAGTCGTTTCTGCAAGGCGAGAGCGGCGCCCAGCCGCGCCGCCTGCCGACGGACGCGGAGCGCGCCCGCGTGATCATGGCCGCCGGCGAGAAGCTCTTCGGAGACGGCTGACGCCGCGGGCAGGCGGGCGCGCCGGCCGCCGCGCCGGGCGCGCTCTGCTAGACTGGCCGCCGGCCGGCCGGGGAAGTGGTTCCCGGCCGGCGGTCGAACCAATGAGGCTATGAGCGAACGTACGCGCAAGCTCGCGTGGGCCGCCGTCATCGTCGCCTCGGCCACTGCCGTCTCGCGCATCGTCGGCCTGGGCCGCGAGGTGCTCACCGCCGGCGTCTACGGCGTGACCCCCGACTACAACGCCTTCGTCAGCGTGTCGGTGGTGCCGAATCTGATCCGCCAGCTGTTCGCCGACGCGGCGATCAGCGCCGCCTTCGTGCCCGTGCTCACGGCGCTCCTCACGGCCGGCGACCGCGAGCGCGCCCGGCAGCTCACGGCGACGTTGCTCGGCTTCATGCTGGCCGTCGTGGGCTCCGTCTGCGTCGTTCTCATCCTCGCCGCGACGCCGATCGTGCGCGCCATCTACCCCGAGCTCACCGGCACGAGCCACATGGCGACGCTCGCGGCGCAGTACCTGCAGATCCTCGTGCCGACTGTGTTGGTGCTTGCCCTCGCCGGCGTGATGACCGGCGTGCTCTACTCGGACGAGCGCTTCACGATGCCGGCCGTCGTCTCCATCGTCTGGAACCTCGTGATCATCGCCTTCATGGTCGCCTGGCACGACGCCTGGGGCGTCTACGCGCTCGCCTGGGGCACGCTCGTCGGCACGGTCGTCGAGCTCATCCTGCTGGGGCTGGCGATGCGCGCCGCCGGCGAGCCCATCCGCGTCAACTTCCACTTCCGCGACCCGTATCTGCGCCGCGTGCTGGCGCTCATGATCCCGATCACGATCACGCTCGGCATCCTCAACTTCAACGCGCTCATCGACACGTACTTCGCGCAGTTCGTGAGCGACCACGCCGCCGCCGAGATCGGCTTCTCGTTCCGCCTCTACCAGCTGCCGCAGGGGATCTTCGCCGTGACCATCGGCACGGTGCTGTTCCCTTCGCTCTCGCGCTTCGCCGCCAAGCAGGACATGGGCCGGTTCCGGGAGACGCTCTCCATGGGCGTGCGCCAGATGGTGTTCGTCTCGCTGCCGTTCCTGGCGTGGTTCACGATCCTCGCCGTGCCGATCATCCACATGGTGTACCAGCGCGGCGCCTTCACGGCGACCGACACCAGCGAGGTGGCCGGGGCGCTGGCCATGTTCTCGCTGGGCCTCACGTTCGCGAACGTCAACATCATGTTCAACCGCAGCTTCCAGAGCATGCAGAAGCCGTGGCTGCCGCTGTACGTGGGGCTCGTGAACCTGGCGCTCAACGCGCTGCTGGACTGGGTCCTGCTCGGTCCGCTCGGCGTCGCCGGCATCACGCTCTCGACCTCGATCGTCTCGGTCTTCAACATGGTGCTGCTCGCGTGGCTGCTGCGCCGCCAGATCGGCCTCATCGGCGGCCGCGGCATGCTGAGCTCCGCCGGCAAGGCGGTGCTCTGCGCGCTGGCACTGGCGGCCGTCTCCGGCGGCGTCTGGCTGGCGCTGCGCGGCTTCGCCGCCGGCGGGTTCCTGCGCCTGCTTCTCGCGGTGTTCCTCGCCGTCGGGCTCGGCGGGCTCGTGTACCTCGGGCTGGCCAAGGCGCTCAGGCTCGAGGAGCTGGACCTCGCCTGGCGGCTGCTGCGCCGCCGCAGCGCGCCGCCGGCCGCGCCGGCCGCGCCGCCGGCCGACTGAGGCGACGGCGCG
>CAIWHY010000002.1 GCA_903912585.1 uncultured Thermoleophilia bacterium
CGCGTGGGCGGCCAGCCGCGGCATCAGCGGCGTCGGACGCAGCACCTACCCCGACGCCGCGGCCTGGCAGGAGCGGCTGGCCGAGGAGCGCGGCGAGGCCGAAGGCGTGAAGCGCTGGAGCGCCGAGTGAGGATCGGCTGGCTCTCCAGCGGCCACGACCAGGCCGCCTGCAACCTGCTCTCCGACATCGTCGCGCGCTCGCAGCAGGACCACATCCCGCTCGACATCGGCGCCGTGTTCTGCGACCGCGAGCGCAGCGAGTCTCCCGAGAGCGACCGGTTCCTCGACCTCGTCGAGCGCCTCGACATCCCGCTCGTGACGCTGTCGAGCGCGCAGAGCTGGGCGGCGGCGCAAAAGGAGTCCGTGAGCCGCGCCAAATGGCGCGAAGAGTACCACCGCGGCGTGATGGACCTGCTCGTGCCCTTCCGCCTCGGCGTGCTCGTGATGGCCGGGTACATGCTCATCTCAAGCCCGGCGTTCTGCCGCCGCTACGCGATCCTCAACCTGCATCCCGCCCTCCCCGGCGGCCCCACCGGCACCTGGCAGCAGGTCATCTGGCAGCTGCTCGAAGACGAAGCTCCGGAGACCGGCGCGATGATGCACCTGGCGACGGCGCAGCTCGACCGCGGCCCCGTGATCGGCTTCTTCCGCCTGCCGCTCCGCGGCGACGACTGGACCGGGCTCTGGGCTCAGTTCCGCGAGAAGCGCAAGACCATGAGCGTCGCCGAGATCGCCGCCGCGGAGGGCGAGGACGAGCCGCTGTTCGCGCAGATCCGCCGCCACGGCGAAGTGCGCGAGATCCCGCTGCTCTACCAGACGCTGCGCCTGTTCGCCGAGGGGCACCTCAACACCGCCGCCGGCGCCGTGTTCGCCGAGTCGGCGCGCCTGCCGATGGACCTCACCGAACTGGTGGACGAAGAGGTCGCGAAGCGATGACTCCGCCCGCCGGCGAGGCAGCGAGCGGCGCGGCGGGCTCCGGCGAGGCTCCCCGCCGCATCTACGTCACCGACTGCGAGGGCCCGCTCACCCGCAACGACAACGCGCAGGAGATCGCCGACCGCTTCCTGCCGGACGGGGCCGAGTTCTTCGCGCGCCTCAGCAAGTACGACGACTTCCTCGTCGACGTCGCTCACAGACCCGGGTACAACGCCGGCAACACCTTGCGCCTCATCCCGCCGTTCTTCCGCGCCTTCCACGTGACCGACGAGGACGTGGAGCTGTTCAGCGCGGAGCAGGTCCTCATCGTGCCCAAGGCCGTCGAGACGCTGGACGCGATCCGCGCGCTCCTGCCGGTGTACATCATCTCGACCTCGTACACGCCGTATCTCCGCGCGCTCTGCGAGCTGTCCGGCTTCCCGTTCGAGAACGTGCGCTGCACCGAGCTGAGCCTCGACGCCTGGGAGATGCCGGAGGACGAGGCGGCGTGGCTGCGGGCCTGGGTGCCGCGCATCTGCGAGCGCCCGCTCATCGAGTACCCGAGTGAGGCGATCACCGCGGCGGGCGGGCACGGCGCCGGCTCCGCCGGCGGTTTGAATACGGCGGGCGGATCTGCCGGCGGTTCGAGCCCGGCGGCCACCTCGGGCGCCCCAGATTTGGGCGCCCCCGGACGAGCTGAGTGGGCGAGCCCGGACGACGCGCTCGCCTGGCTCTCCGACGGCGACCGGGAGACGGTGCGTCAGCTCGACCGGCTGTTCTGGCGGGAGCTGCCGCGGCGCCCTGTGAGCCAGGCCCTCGCCGAGGCCGTGCGCCCGGTCGGCGGCGGCCGCAAGCTGGAAGCGCTCGAGGCGATCGTCGCAGCTGAAGCTGTGGGCGGGGACGGCGTCATGTACGTCGGCGACTCGATCACCGACACGCCGCCGCTGGCGGCCGTCCGGCAGTGGGGCGGCGCGGCGCTGAGCTTCAACGGCAACGCCTACGCGCTGCAGGCGGCGGAGTTCGCGGCGGCGAGCCCGGATGCCGAGGTGCAGGCGCGACTCGCGGAGGCCTTCGCCGGAGGAGGCCGCAGCGCCGTGGAGGCCGCCGTGCGCGCCTGGCCGAAGGTGCAGAAGAGCAGGCCGGCCGGCGTCGAGGCCGA
>CAIWHY010000003.1 GCA_903912585.1 uncultured Thermoleophilia bacterium
CACTGCCCGCACTGCGGAGCGCAGATCCGCGCCTACGACAACATCCCAGTCTTCAGCTGGCTCGTGCTGCGCGGGCGCTGCCGGGACTGCGGCGCGCCGATCAGCCGGCGCTACCCGGCGGGTGAGGCGCTCACTGCATTCCTCTTCGGCGCCGTCGCCTGGACCACCGGGCTCTCGTGGCTCCTTGTCCCGCAGCTGCTCTTTGTCTCCACGCTGGTGCTCGTGAGCGAGGTCGATCTGGAGATCCGCATCATCCCGGACGTGGTGATCCTGCCGGTCGCGGCCATCGGCGTGCCGCTGATGATCGCCTTCGGCGCCTCCCCCTGGTGGCAGTGGCCGGTCGCCGGTCTCGGCGCGGCGGCCTTCCTCTTCGTCATCAGCGAGGTCTACTTCCGCGTGCGCCACGTCGAGGGCATGGGGCTCGGGGACGTGAAGCTGGCCCTGTGCATGGGCGTGTACCTGGGCGCGGCCGTCATCCCCGCCCTGTTCGTCGGCTTTCTCGCCGGCGCCTTGGTGGGGGTGGCCATCGTGGCGACCCGCAAGGGCGACGCCAAGACCGCCATCCCGTTCGGCCCGTTCCTCGCGGCGGGCGCCGTGCTGGCGCTCTTCTTCGGCCATGCGCTGATCAGCGCCTATCTCGGGCTGGTGTTCCCAGCGCGCTGAGGCGCGGCCGCCTCGCGACCGGCTTGCGACTGCGGGCGTCAACGCCGTCGCGGCCCAGCGTCAACCCCCGGGCCGCTCCGTCATCCTTCGCACCGCGCACCTCCGCGAGTAGTCTCGCGACGACGACGATCACTGCCCCCGGAGGCCAGGATGCACGGGCAACGCGGCTCCACTCTCCTCGAACTCCTCACCGTTCTTGCGGTGACGGGCGTCCTGGCTGCGATCGCCGTGCCCAGCGCGTCGGCGGTCAGGCGGACGTTCGCGGCAGCGTCCGCGGTGGACCGCCTGGCCCTGGCGCTCCGGAGCGCCCAGGCGCGCGCGCAGAGCGGGTGCGCACGCGTGTGCGTCCGCCTCGACGCGGATGGTGGATTCGTGGTCACCGATGGAAGCGAAGATGGGCCGGTCGTGGAGCAGGGCGAGCTGAATGCCGCCGTGGCATCCAACTACGGCGGCATGGCCGTCGAGTTCGCGCCCCCCGGTTGGCCCTGCCTGCCCGGCAGCGCCAGTCCGCGTGCCGGACGCTTCCAGGTCGCCGGGGGCGGTGCCGGTCGCGAGGTCGTGCTGCAGCTCGGGGGGTGCATCCGGTGCGAGTGAGCTGTCGTCAGCGAGCCTTCACGCTTGTGGAGGCGGCGGTCGCCGCTTCCCTTCTCCTGGCGACCTGCCTCGCGGTCTCGGCGGTGCTCGGCACCGCGACGAAGGCGGACGGCGCCGCCAGGGCGCGTGATGGCCTCGAGGCGATCCTGACGGGCGAGTGCCGGCGGCTGGCGGCGTTGCCGTACTTCGACGACGGCGCCGGATCTGGGACGCCGGTCGGCTCACCGGTGCCCGCTTCGCTCTTGTCGGAGGTGTTCCCCTGGGCGCGCCCCGAGCTCGACACCGGCGATCGCTGGTTCGTGGACGATCTGGGGGGCGACGACGCGGGGACGTTCGTGTCCACGGTCGAGGTCGGCGGCGTCCGCGTGCGACGCGATGCCGTCTTCCTGGTCGACGAGCGCGACGCCGCGAGGCATCTGGGCGTCGCCGACCTCGACGGCTGGGACTGCACGTCTGGTGCTCGGCCCCCGGCGACGAGCCTGGCCGTCACCGTGGACGTCAGCGCACGGGGCCGGTCGGTGTCCAGGACGATGGTCTTCACCGCTCTGCGCCCTTCGTTCGAGCCATCACCCCAGGTCAGCGCAGGCTAGGGGCCCGCGAATGCACACCACTCTCAAGGAAGCTGGCCGGGCCGAACGCCGACCCACGCAGGCGGGTGTATCGCTGGTCGAGCTGCTCGTCGCCTCCGTGATCGCCGCGGTCACGCTCTGCAGCGCGTGGGCCTGGTTGTGGAACGCGGGCGTCGCCAGCTCAGCGACGGTCGACCGCACACGTGCCGCGACGGCGGCGGCGTTTGCCGCCCGCTGCATCTGCGGCGATCTCGAGGCGTCATTCGCGCTGCAGGATCCGCCTTCCGCGTATGGACCGGGCCGGGCGCTGGAGCTCACGCACCTCCACCCGGGCGCCGTGCCCGAAGACGTGCTCATCGTCTGGGATCCCTCAAGGCGCGTGTTGTGGCGCAAGACGTCCGGGACGTACCTCGCCGACCACGTGACGCGGTTCGCGATCACCTACTACAGCGGCGGCGGCGGGGTGCTCACGCCGGCAGACCTCGCGGCGCCGGCGTGGCCCACCCGGGTGGCTCGGGTGGCGCTCGAGGTCGTGGTCACTGCCGGGCGCGAATCTGCACAGGCCGCGTGCGACGTGACCCTGGGGCAGCGATGAGCCGCCGTCGAGGAAACGACGGCTACGCGCTTCTGGCCGCTTTGGTCATCATGGCGCTCGCGGCGGTCTTCGCCGCCAGCGGCGTGGCCGCGGTGCTCGCTCGCCAGAGCGTGGCCGCCGCGGATCGCGGCGCCGCTCGGGCGGGAGCTCTCGAGCGCAGGGCCCTTGCGGCCGCCTGTCTGGCGGCCCGGCGCGGAGAGTGGGCGAGCGCGAGCGGCGCCGTTTCCGGCGCCCCGGGGGAAGACGAAAGCTGGCGCGCCGGATGGTCTCGCGCGGCCCGTCCCTCGGCGGCGGGATGGCTGGAGTTCGGCCTCACCGCCGAAGGTGCCTGTGGCAGAGCGAGACGCTCGGAGGATGCTCTGGTCCAACTCCGCCAGGAGCCGTTCGCCTGTGGCGTCGTGGTCTCCGGCGACCTGGAGGCTGCCGCATCGCTGGAGGTGGACGGAAGCGGGCTGTACTGCGGCGGCAGCGTGCGCGGGCGCGAGTGGGTCTCCTTCGGACCCGCAGACGGGACGCCTGCCGCCGACGGCGTGCACGGTGACCTGTGGCCTCTGGCGGGGGTGCACGCGTTGGGCGGCATCTGGGTCCACGGCGTGGAGGAGCACGCCGCCGGTGCGACGCCGGTGCCCGAAGACACAGATACCGACTCGGCGGAGAACGGCGTCATGAGCGCCGTCTCGGCGCCGTCGGCGGACTGGATGGACACGGTGAACGGCTGGGCGGACGATCAGGGCGGCGCGTTCGACCGCGGCGTCCTGAGGCTGGATCGCATACCGCCCGCCTGTGACGCCCTCGACGGTCGCCCCGCGAGTTCCGGCTTCATCTTCTGGCTGTCTTCCGGCGATGCCGCGGTGCGCGTGGCCGGGGTGCGACCATCCGGCTGGTGTCCGGTGCTCCTGGTGTCTGACGGCGACCTGGTCCTCGGCGACCCGACGTTCGACACAAGCTTCGAAGGAGCGGTGGTGACGCAGGGGCACGTCGAGGTAGAAGGGCCGAGCGTGATCGGCGGCGGACTGCATGCGGGCACCATGCGCGTGACCGCTCCGCTCGTCGTCACGGTCGCGCCGTCGTGGAGGGCGCGGCCGATCCCGGGTCTCGCCTTGCCTGTCGTCATCGCGCTGGACGCGTCAGCGTCGGCAGGGAACTAGGTCTCTCGTGCGAAACCTATGTACTGGCGTACGGGAGTTGTGAAAGACTAACGGTCCTGCCGGGCTCTGCCTGGCAGGTCGATAGGGGGGCTCTGCGCCTAAAGGTAACTGGCAAGGCTGCCGACAACGCCGTTAGAGGGCGAGAAGGCAAGCGGAGAGGCTGGCATGGCGAAGAACGGGACGCGCGTCGGGATCGACCTTGAACAGTCGTCGATCGCCGGTGTGCAGGTCAAAGGCGCGCGCCAAGGGCTCACGCTGTCGGCCGTGGCCGTGCGGGCACTCCCCGCGGGCCTCGTGTTCGAGGGCGAGGTGGTCGACGTCGACGCGCTCGGCGCCGAGCTCAAGAGCTTCTGGAAGGAGGGCGGGTTCACCGGCAAGCGGTGCTCGCTCGGTGTCGCCAATCAGAAGATCGTCGTGCGCACCATGGACTTCCCCATGATCGACGCCAAAGAGATGCGCTCCGCCATCGAGTTCCAGGCGCAGGAGTCCATCCCCATCCCTCTCCAGGACGCGATCCTCGACTACCAGGTGCTGTCGACGAGCACGACCGAGGACGGCAGCGCCAAGCAGAAGGTCCTCATCGTCGCTGCCCAGCGCGACATGATCGCGCAGTTCGTGGAGGCCGCCCGCAAGGCGGGGCTCACGGTCGAGGGCATCGATCTGCAGGCGTTCGCGCTGATGCGCTCGATGGCGCCGCCGGTCGCCTTCGTCGATCAAGGTGCTCCCGGAGGCGCCGAGGCGACGGCGCTCGTCAACATCGGTTCGGGCATCACCAACCTCGTCGTCGCCGTCAACGACGTGCCGGAGTTCACGCGCGTCATCAACGTCGGTTGCGAGTCTCTGGTCGAGGCGCTCATGGCTCATCGCGGGATGCAGCACGGCGACGCCGACATCCTCAGGCTCAACGTCGGTCTGTCGGGCAGCGACGCGCCGGTGGCCGATCTCGAAGCGGGCACGGTTGCGGAGATCCACGAGGTGTTCGACACCAGTTGCGAGGGCTTCGCCGACGAGATCCGGCGGTCCATCGACTACTACCATTCCCAGGAGCCGGCCTCGCGCATCGCCACGCTGCTCCTCAGCGGCGAAGGGGCCCTCACGCGCAACGTGTGCGAATATCTCGGCCAGGCACTGCACCTGGACGTCCGGCTCGGCAATCCCCTCCAGCATGTCCTGGAGAACAAGAGCAAGCTTGCCCAGCCCGATCTCGAGGCGATGTCGCCCAGACTCGCCGTCGCGCTCGGACTGGCGCTCGAGGACGAGGAGTAGGCGGCGATGAAGCGCATCAACCTTCTTCCGCCCGAAGCCCGAGTCAAGGCTTCTCGCGAGCGTGGTCTCATCTACGCGGTCCTGCTTCTCGTCGTCGTCGTGGTCGTGCTGGGGGGCGTGTACATGTGGCAGAAGAGCGTCCTGACGACCAAAGAGGACGAGCTGGCGCAGATCCTGGCGCAGCAGCAGGTCGTGGCCGCGCAGGCGGCTGCGCTGGCGCCCTACGCGCAGCTCCAGGCCCAGCGCGTCGGGATGGCGGCGACCGGCAAGGGTATCTACGACGCCCGCGTGCCCTGGTCGACGATCCTCGAAGAGGTCAGCCTCGTGATCCCTGAGAACGTGCGCCTGCAGTCGATGACGTGCTTGGTGCCCGTTGCCATGCAGCCGGGCGCGGCAGCTGCCGCCGGCGCCGCTGCACCGGCGAGCACGGACGTGACGTTCACGGGCACCACGCACACGCATGAGGATGTGGCCGAGTTCATGACCCGCTTGGGTCTCATTCCACAGCTCAAGAACATCCAGCTGGGCTCGTCCACGGGCACTGCGGCTGCTGCGAGCACCACATCAGGAAGCACGCAAGCGACGGTCAGCTTTACCGTGACGGCCTCGCTCAGGCCGTACCAGACTCCACCGCCGACCACGGCGCTCCAAGCGGGGGTGGCCCCATGAGAACTCGAGGTAGAGAGGTCTACATCATCGCCGCCGTCGTGGCCGTGGTCCTGATCGTCGCCTGGTACTTCCTGTTGCTGAGCCCGACGCTATCGAAGATCAGCGACACGAAGACGCAGATCACGTCCGCTCAGACGGCGCTCGATACCGCGAAGATGAACGTCGCCAGGCTCGAGACCTACAAGAAGACCGCGCCGCAGGCGCGCGAGGAGATCGTTCGCCTCGGCAAGATGCTGCCGACGAGCGAGGGCATCCCCTCGCTCATCGTGGAGCTCACCAAGACCGCGTCGGCCTCGGGTGTCGATCTGACGACCATCACGCGCGGCACCAGCCAGACAGGCTCGCCGTTCGGCATCCAGACCGTCCAGCTCAGCGTCAGCGGTAGGTTCTTCGATGTGGAGGATTTCCTGTACCGCATGGAGAGCTACGTCGCGTTCCGGAACGCGGAGTTCAGGGCTGAGGGCAGGATGCTCGAGGTGACCCAACTCTCGATGTCGGGTGGCGTCGCCACCGCGAGCGGGACTACGGCGCCTCTCACCGTCACGATCACTCTGAGCGCGTATCTGTGGGGAGCGCCGGCGACTGCTGCCGCGGGAGGTGCGCAATGACGCGCAACAAGCGCACTCTCGTCTATGTGGCGTTCGCGTTGATCCTCGGAGCTGCGCTGGCGACCGCCGTCGTGCTCGCGCGCACGCCCGCGACGGCCGGCGGTTCGGCCGCCAAGGCCGCGGCTTCGCAGTCGAGCGGATCCGTGCTGGGAGACACGCTCGGCAGCGCATCCTTGGTGGCTGCGGACCCGGCTAAGCAAGAGCCGCTGCTGGACAAGTTCACGAGCAAGGATCCGTTCATCCCGCTGACCACGCCGAGCTCGGGTGGTGGGGGCAGCAGCGGGGGCGGTGGGAGTGGCACGACCACGGCCTACGCCGCGAAGATCAAGGTGGACGGGACCAGCTACACCGTGGTCAACGGCGACAAGGTGCCGAGCGGCACGGCGGCGTTCTCGATCTCCAGCGTGACCTCCGGCGACGTGACGTTCGCCGTGATCGACGGGACGCTGGAGAACGGGGACTCGGCGATCACGGTCAATCTCGGAGAATCCGTGAAGGCGACATTGAAGAGCGGGAAGTCCTACACGCTCGCGGTCGTCAGCATCGGCAGCAAGTCCAGCGGCGGCGGCAGCAACGGCAGCGGCAGCGGCGGCACGATCTCGACCAGCGGCCACACGATCTCCGTACTGAGCGTCACGAGCAGCAGCGGCGTCGCGCTGGCGACGATCGAGGTCGACGGCAAGACGTACCCGGACAAGAAGGTCGGCATGGTGATCACGACCTCGTGGGGACAGGTCAAGATCCTCGCCATCGACGTCAACGGGCAGACCGTCACGGTGATGCACGGCGACCAGACGGTCGTCCTGCACGCCGGCCAGGTCGTAGTGAAATAGGCCGGCGCCGGAAAGCGAGCTTTGCGACGGGGCGGCCGAGGCCGCCCCGTCGTGGTTGTGGAGCCCGCGGGCGCGCACGGCTTTTCAGCCGCGGGGCCTCTGGATAAGGTAGGACCATGACGCACCTTCGCTATCTCACCGCGGGAGAGTCGCACGGCCGCCAGCTCACGGCGATCCTCGAAGGCTGCCCGGCCGGCCTGGCCGTGTCCCGGGCGCGCATCGACCGAGAGCTCGCGCGCCGGCAGCATGGGTACGGCCGTGGCGACCGCCAGTCCATCGAGAGCGACCGAGTGGACATCGTCGGGGGGGTGCGCTACGGCCAGACCACGGGCGCGCCCGTGGCGCTCGTCGTCGCCAATCGTGACGCCTCGAACTGGGGCGATGTCCTCAGCGTCGACCAGCCGCTCGACGCGGCCCGGGCCGAACCGGTGCTCATCCCTCGGCCCGGGCACGCCGATCTCGGCGGAGCCCTGCTCTACGAACGCAACGACATCCGCGACGTCATCGAGCGCGCCAGCGCCCGCGAGACGGCCGCGCGCGTGGCTTGCGGCGTGGTCGCGAGGCTCCTGCTCGAAGCCCTTGGCTGCGTCGTCGCGAGCCACGTCGTCTCGATCGGCGATGTGCGCAGCGACGCCGCCCTGACGCTTGAAGCTGTCGCCGACGTCGAGCGCGACCCCTGCCGCTGCGGGGACTCCGCGGCGGGCGCGCGCATGCGCGCGGCCATCGACGCGGCGCGTGAGGCCGGCGACACGCTCGGCGGGGTCATCGAGGTGATCGCGTTCGGGTATCCGCCGGGCGTCGGCACGTACGTGCAGGGAGACCTGCGGCTGTCGGCGAGGCTCGCCGCGGCCGTCATGAGCGTGCCGGCGATGAAGGGCGTGGAGATCGGTCTCGGTTTCGCCGCCGCGGGGCTACCCGGCAGCCAGGTGCAGGACCCATTGGGATACGAGGACGGCAGAGGGTACGTGCGTGCCGGCAACCGCTCCGGCGGCGTGGAGGGCGGGATCTCGACCGGCGCGCCGATCGTGGTGCGCGCCGCCATGAAACCTATCGCGACGCTGGCGAACCCGCTGGCGAGCGTGGAACTCGGCACGCACGAGCCGGTCGCGTCGCGCTACGAACGCGCCGACGTCTGCGCCGTGCCGGCGGCGGGCATCGTGCTCGAAGCTGTCGTCGCGCTCGCGCTCGCCGACGCCGCGCTCGAGCGCTTCGGCGGCGCCACCGTCGCCGACGTCATCGGCGCCGTCGAGGCGTATCGCGCACGCACGCGGCTCAGGTGAGCGGACCTTCGGACAGCGGCGCGGCGCCCTCGGAGGCGCAGGGGCACGACGGGCGGCCGGCGGCGGTCCTGGTCGGGTACATGGCGGCGGGCAAGAGCGCTGTGGGAAGGCTCGTCGCGGCGCGGCTCGGCCTGCCGTTCGTCGACACCGACCTCGTTGTCGAGGCGACGCACGGACCGATCCCGGCGATCTTCGCCCGGGGCGGGGAACGGCTCTTCCGGGAACTCGAAGGAGGCGTCGTCCTGGAGGTGTTGTCCGCTCCCCGACCCGGCGGCCGGCCCCTGGTCGCACTGGGCGGCGGCGCCGTGACCACAGAGGCGGTGCGCACGGCGCTCGCCGGCGCTCCTCTCGTCCTCTGGCTGCAGGCGCCCGCCGACGTCCTTTGGGAGCGGGCGCGTCGCGCCCCGCAGGGGACGCGGCCGCTGGCCGAAGACGAGGCGGCCTTCCGCGCGCTCCTCAGCGCACGCGACGCGTTGTATCGCGAGGTCGCCGGCGCGGTGGTGCTCAACGACGGCGGCCGAGCCCTCGACGAAGTCGTCGACGAAGTCGTCGGCGTCATCCGCGGCGGGACCGCGGCGCCGGGGGCCGCCGCTGCGCCGCAAGCCCGAGCCGGATCGGGGAGGCGCGCGTGAGGACGCTCGGAGTCAGCACCGTTGGCGGGCGCTACGACGTGGTCGTGGGGCGAGGACTGCTGGCCGGGCTGGGGGAGGCGCACGCCCGCCGGGCGCCTCGCGGCCAGGTCGTCGTGATCACCGACGACAACGTCGCTCCTCTCTACGCCGACGCGGTAACGTCGAGCTTTCGCGCCGCGGGCGTGGCGGCGTCGCAGGTCGTGATCCCGGCCGGCGAGCGCGAGAAGTCCCTGGCGCGGGCGGAAGAGCTGTACGGCATCCTGTACGACCGAGGAGTGC
>CAIWHY010000004.1 GCA_903912585.1 uncultured Thermoleophilia bacterium
CGGATCCCGGCGAGCTTTCGCACGAGGAGTTCCTCGACACCAGCGGCGACGCGCCGATGCGCGGCGCCGCGGAGGCGCTGGTCGCCAGCCTCGGCGACGCGGGCCCGATCTTCGTCTACCACGACTTCGAGAAGTGGCGCCTCGTGGAGATGGCGCAGCTGTTCCCCGACCTCGCGCGGCCGCTCGAGGCGATCACCGGCCGGCTCGTCGACCTGCTGCGCCTCACGCGCGACCACTACACGCATCCGGCGCTCAACGGGTCGTACTCGCTCAAGACCGTGCTGCCGACCATAGACCCCACACTCGATCACGCCGTCCTCGACGACGTACAGGACGGCCTCTCCGCGCAGGCCGCCTTTCACGAGGCTCTGGACCCCGGGACTTCCGCCGACCGCCGCGAGACGGTCCGTCGCGCGCTCCTGGAGTACTGCGGCCTCGACACGCTGGCGCTGGTGAGGGTCGCTCACCGCCTCGGCGGAGCATGAGGAGCACCATGGACCATCGCACCGAACTGGAGATCGACGGCAGCAGCGTCACGACGCTCGCCGACATCGTGCCGCCACGGGGGCCGCTGCGCGTGCTCTTCGTGGGCAAGACTCCGTCGCCGGCGAGCGTTGAGGTGGGTCACTACTTCATGGGCCGCATGGGCAAGGGGCTGTGGAAGCGCCTCGACGAGGTCGGCGTGCTCCGCACCGCGAAGGACGAGTACGCCGACGACCTCCTCCTGGACAACGGCTTCGGCGTGACCGACATCTGCAAGCAGCCGCGGCCGTTCGGCGAGGAGCCGACCAAGGCCGAGTACGTCGACGGCTGGGAGCGTGTCAACGGCCTGGTCGTGCGGCTGCGCCCGCGCATCCTCGTCTTCGTCTACAAAGGCGCGCTCGACAAGGTGCTGGAGCACTCGTTCGGCTGGGAGCACAAGAGCGGCTACGGCTTCAACGACGACCTCATGCGCACCTTCGGGCGCCGCGTGTTCGCCTTCCCTCTGCCGGGGGTGGCGTGCACGGCGCGCGAGGCGCAGCGCCACATGACCGACCTGGCCGGCGCGCTCAACGTCTCGTAGCGCCCGGCGCGAGAAGGAGACTCAGCAGATGAAGGTGGTCGCGTTCAACGGCAGCTCGCGCAAAGACGGCAACACCGCCATCCTGCTGCGCCGCGTCCTCGCCGAGCTCGAGGCCGAGGGCATAGAGACGGAGCTCGTGCAGCTCTACAACAAGCGCTTCGTGGGCTGCACGGCCTGCCTCAAGTGCGCCGAGAAGCTGGACAACCGCTGCTCCGGGCTGCCGGACGACGGCATGAACGAGTGCATCGAGAAGATGCTCGCCGCCGACGGCATCCTCATCGGCTCGCCCACCTACTACGCCAACTGCACGGCTACCACGCAGGCCCTGATGGAGCGCGCCGGGTACGCCATCCGCAAGGGCGGCAACCCGCTGGCGCGCAAGGTGGGAGCCGCCGTGGTCGCCGTCAGGCGCGGCGGCGCCATCCACGCCTTCGACTCCATCAACCACTGGTTCGAGATCAACGAGATGATCCTCATCGGCTCGAGCTACTGGAACATCGCCATCGGGCGCGAGATCGGCGACGTCGAGGCCGACGCGGAGGGCATGGCGACCATGACCAACCTCGGCCGCAACATGGCCTGGGCGCTCAAGAAGCTCACGGCCTGACGCCCGGCGCGCGTGGCGCCGCGGGCACGCCCTCGACCAGGTCGGGCAC
>CAIWHY010000005.1 GCA_903912585.1 uncultured Thermoleophilia bacterium
CTCCGCATGTAGGGGGCGCCATGGGCGCGAGGTCTGGCGCCGCCGCCTTTGGCGCCCCCTACGTCTGGCGGCGCCTGCTTGCGCCGCCCGCTGGGCTCAGGCGGCGCGCATGCGGTTGCCCCGGGCCTCGTGCTCGACTTCGGCGAGGCCCAGCGCCTCCATCACCGGCGGCACGGAGTTGGCGTAGCGGCCGCGCAGGCCCTTCTTGAGGCCGTACCACCCGCCGACGGGATTGTCTGGCGAGCGGCCCCAGGCCTCCACCGTGCCGTCGGCCGCGGGCTTCTGCTCGTCGGCGCTGCCGAGCGGCACCCAGTCGCCTGCGGCCGCAAGCATAGCCCGCAGGTCGTCGAGGCAGCGCAGCTGGTAGCGCAGCTCTGTCTTGCCGACGATGACGACGAGGGCCGGCGGGTCTGCCGCCTCGTCTCGATACGCGAGGTACTCTGACTTGCCGGGCGGGGTCTGAAGGACCCACGGGTCCTCTTTGATCCCCGCACCTCTGGTCTGCGTAGCGGCCATGTCTACTCCTTGTCGGTCCACGCGCCTCGTGGTCACCACCACATGCCGGTGGCGACGCACCACGCCGGGATGACCGCGGTCGCGAGCACGATCGCCGCGACGACCACGAGCGCCCCCGCGCGGCGCGGGAACAGGTTGAGTGAAAGCATCGTCCACCTCCAAAGGTGACACCGACTGATACCCCGCCTGTCGCCCAGCCACGCTTCGCGCCCGAAGGGCGCGGCGTTGCGATGAGTCTGCGACGAGTCTGCGGCGTCGCTGGGACGACGTCTTGGACAACGCCGCCACCGCGCTGCCGCGCCCCGGTCTGCGCCGGCGTGGCCGCGGGTACACTCCCGCGCGACGCGGGGCGATAGGAGGATACGTGCGGCGGAACTGGCCGATACGGGCGCTTGTGGGGCTCGGCGCCGGCGCTCTGGCGAGCGCGGGCCTGCTGGGCGTGGTCGCGATCGGGGCGCGAGCGGGGTTCCCCATGATCGCCTACGCCGTCTTCGAGTGGCTGATCCGCGTGCTGCCGGGCCGGCTCGTCATCTTCGGCCTGGAGACCACGCTCCGCGCGCTCGAGGCGCTCGGCCTGAACATCAAGGACACCGCCAAGGCGACGGAGCAGGCGCTCGCGCTCACCAGCCTGTTCGCGGCGGGCGCCGTCTCCGGCCTCGTCTTCTTCGTGCTGGTGCGGACACCGGACGAGACCCGCGTGCGCCGCTACGCGCAGGCGCTCGGCGGCGTCTTCGGCCTGTTCAGCCTGGTGCTCACCTTCGTCGAGGCGCGGCCCACGACTCAGCTCGGGACCTTGTTCACCGTCTTCTGGGTGCTGGCCGTGTTCCAGCTCTGGGCGTGGGCGCTGGCGCGGCTGTACCTGCTCGCGTACCCGCCGGCCGGCGCCGCCTCTCCGGCCGCGACGCTGGAAGCGGCCGGTGTCGCCCGGCCGTCACCGGCCGCGGCCGTCGCATCCGCGGTTCCTGAGGCGCCGCCGGCCGAAGTCATCCGGTTGAGCCGGCGGCGCTTTGTGATCGGCGTCGGCGGGCTTGTCGCCACCTTCGTCGTGCTCGGCGCAGAGCTGGCCGACGTCCTGAGCGTCGCCGGCGGCCCCGCGCCGATCGCGCTGGTCAAGGCGCCGATCCCGTTTCCCAACGCCGGGTCGGCGGTCAAACCAGTCCCCGGCACCCGGCCCGAGTACACGCCGGTGCCGGACTTCTACCGCGTCGACATCGACCTCACGCCGCCGGCGGTCGACGCCGCCACGTGGCGGCTTCGCATCGGCGGCATGGTCGCCCATCCGCTCTCGCTCACTCTCGGCGAACTCCGGTCCGGCTACACGGCACGTCAGGAGTTCGCCACGATCGAGTGCATCTCCAACCCGGTCGGCGGTCCGCTCATCGGCACGACGCTGTGGACCGGGCCTTCGCTCCGCGACGTCCTCGCCACCGCCGCGCCGAAGACGGGGGCGACGTACGCTCACATGCTCACGGCCGACGGCTTCGACGAGGCCGTCGATCTGAAGACCGTGCGCAGCGACCCGCGTATCGTCCTGGCCTACGAGTGGAACGGGCAGCCGCTGACGCAGCCGCACGGCTTCCCGCTGCGCGTCTACATCCCCGACCTCTACGGCATGAAGCAGCCCAAGTGGATCACGGACATCGTGCTCGTCTCCCAGTGGATCCCCGGCTACTGGGTGAAGCGCGGCTGGGACGCCAACGCCATCCGCCGGACGACCTCGGTGATCGACACGGTGGCGACCGACGCCTTGGTCATGCGCGCCGGCCACACCTACGTGCCCGTCGGGGGCATCGCCGACGCCGGCGCTCGCGGCATCTCGAAGGTCGAGGTGCAGGTCGACGAAGGGCCGTGGGAGGCGGCGCAGCTGCGGCCGCCGCTCTCGGGCCTCACCTGGGTGATCTGGCGCTACGAGTGGCCGTTCCAGAGCGGCGAGCACGCGTTCAAGGTGCGTGCCTACGACGGGAAAGGCGTGCTCCAGACGTCGGCGTCCAACCCGCCCTACCCGGCCGGCGCGACCGGCATCGACAGCAAGCAGGCGAGCGTGCTGCCGAAGGCGCCGTGAGGTGGGCACACCGTGCCGTGAAGCGGGCACACGGTCCCGCTGCGCCGGCGCCCTACAGCAGGAAGCTCACGCCGGTGAGCTGCCCGGAGAGGTCGCAGAGCCGCGCTGCCAGGGCGGGGTCCCGGGCCGCGGCGCTCGCCAGAGCCACCGCCGGGTAGCCGCGGGCTTCCCCCGCGCCCGGCCCGGGCGCCTATAGTTGTCGATCTCACCTCGGGGGGCATACTCGGGACATGGAGGATCACGTGGATCCCGCGATGCCGGGGGAGGTGCGTTCGTCCGTCGACCCCGAGTTGCGCCGTCGCGCCGAGGGGCTGCTGCGCGGGCAGGCGCGCGACACGGAACCGGCTACGGTCCTCGAGGCCAGCGCCCTCCTGCACGAGGTGCGCGTGCGCGAGGTCGAGGTCGAGATGCAGAACGAGGAGCTGCGCCGGGTGCAAGAGGAGTTGGGCGCCTCCCGCACCAAGTACCTCGAGCTCTTCGACCTCGCCCCGGTGGGCTACCTCACGCTGAGCGAAGAGGGGTCGATCCGCGACGCCAACTCGGCAGCCGCCAGGCTGCTCGGCGTCGAACAAAGCCAACTTGCGGGCAGGTCGCTGACCGGGTTCGTCCTGCCTGCGGATCGCGACCTCTACTACCGCCACCGCAGCGAGCTCACCGGGACCGGGCAGCCCAGGGTGTGCGAGCTGCGCCTCGCCGACGCCGACGCCGACGCCGACACCGGCGCCGACCGCGAGGTGCGCTGGATCCGCCTCGAGGAGTCCGTGATCGAAAGCGAGGACGCCGAGGGGGCGCTGTCCATCGCGGCGCTCAGCGACATCACGGGGTCCAAGGCGGCCGAGGAGTCGAGAGCCCGCCTGGCCGCTATCGTCGACTCCTCAGACGACGCCATCCTCACGAAGACGCTCGACGGCACCGTCACATCGTGGAACGCCGGCGCCGAGCGCCTCTATGGCTACGCGCCCGAGGAGGTCGTCGGCAGGAACGTCTCCCTGCTCACGCCGCCGGGCGCCCAGGGGGAGCTCGCCGGGCTCCTCGACCGCTTGCGCCGCGGCGACCCCGTCGCGCACTACGAGGCGGTGCGCGTGCGCAAGGACGGCGCGCCGGTCGAGGTCTCGCTCAGCATGTCGCCGATCAGAGACGCCACCGGCGCCATCGTCGGCGCCTCGACGATCGCGCGCGACGTCGGTGCCCGCCACCGCGCCGAGCAGGCCCTGCACGAGAGCGAGGAGCGCTACACCGCGCTCTTCGCCAACATGCTCGACGGCTACGCGTACTGCCGCACTCTCTACGACGAGGACGGCCGCCCCGACGACTTCGTGTACCTGCAGGTCAACCCGGCCTTCACGCGCCTCACCGGACTCACGGACGTCGTCGGCAAGCGCTTCCAGGAGCTGTTCCCCACGGGACGCGACCAGACGCCGGACCCGGTCGAGGTCTACGGGACGACGGCGAAGACCGGCGTACCGGCCGAGTTCGACATCGACTTCGCGCCGCTGAACATGTGGCTGCACATCTCCGTCTTCCGCCCCGAGCCCGACCACTTCGTGGCGGTTTTCGCCGACGTGAGTGAGAAGGAGCGCGCCGAGGCCGCCTTGCGCGCCAGTGAGGCGCGCTTCCGCGGCTACTTCGAGCAGAGCCTGATCGGTGCCACCGTGACCTCGCCCGAGAAGGGCTGGGTGGAGGTCAACGAGGCGACCTGCGCGCTGTTCGGCTACAGCCGCGAGGAGCTCGCGCACCTCACCTGGGCGGACCTCACGCACCCCGACGATCTCGCCGCCGACATCGCCCAGTTCGAGCGCGTGATGGCCGGCGAGATCGAGGGCTACCGCCTCGAGAAGCGCTTTCTGCGCAAGGACGGCGGCGTCGTCGACGTCGACATGAGCGTACGCTGCGAGCGCAAGCCTGACGGTAGCGTCGACTACTTCCTGGCGCTGCTCGCGGACGTCACCGAGGCGCGCCGGGCGGCGCAGGCCAACGCTCTGCTCGGGCGCGCGATCGACGTCCACCGCGACGCCGCCTTCTGGACGGACGCGGACGACCGCTTCACCTACGTCAATGAGGCCGCCTGCGCGATGCTTGGCTATTCCCGCGAGGAGCTCATCGGGCAACCCGTCGGCTTGGTGAATCCCGTGGTCACGCCCGAGCGCATGGCGTCGGTCTGGGAACGGCTGCGCCGCGAGGGGTCTCTCGTGAGCGAGTCTGTGCATCGGCGCAAGGACGGCAGTGAGCTGCCGGTCGACGTGACCATGATCTACGTGAGCTTCGCCGGCCATGAGTACAACTGCGGCTTCGCGCGTGACATCACCGAGCCAAAGGCGGCCGAGGAGGCCCTGCGCGCCAGCAACGAGAAGTACCGCACGCTCTTCGAGAGCATGGCCCAAGGCGTCGTCTACCAGGACGCCGGGGGGCACATCACCGCCGCCAACCCTGCCGCCGAGCGCATCCTCGGCCTCACCCTCGCGCAGATGCAGGGCGTCACCTCCACCGACCCGCGCTGGCGCACGGTGCGCGAGGACGGCAGCGACTTCCCCGGCGAGGAGCACCCGGCGATGGTGGCGCTGCGCACCGGCCGGCCGGCCGAGGGGGTCGTCTGCGGCGTCTTCAACCCGGCCGACGACGCCTGCCACTGGGTCAAGGTCGGTGCCGTGCCGCAGTTCCGCCCCGGCGAGGAGGCGCCCTACCAGGTGTTCACGACCTTCGAGGACGTCACCGAGATCAGAGCGACCGCCGAGGCGCTGCGCCAGCGCGAGACCATCTTCTGGAGCATCGTCGAGCAGGCCCGCGATTCCATCGGCTTGGTCGATGTCGCCACCGGCCGCTTCGTCGAGTTCAACGACGCGGCCTGCTGCAACCTGGGCTACAGCCGTGAGGAGTTCGCCGCGCTGGGTCTTGCGGATATCGACCTGCAGTGGCCGGGCGAGGGCATCGTCGAGGCGCTGGCCGCTCTGCAGGCGACGGGCACCAATGAGTTCGAGACGCGCCATCGATGCAAGGACGGCGGAGTCCGCGACGTGCGCGTCAGCGCGACCATGGTCGATGTCGCCGGGCGCGCCCTGTTTGCCGGGATCTGGTCGGACATCACCGAGCGCAAGCAGGCGGGTCAGCAGATCGTGCGCCTCAACGACGAGCTCGAGGAGCGCGTCGCCAGCCGCACCGCCCAGCTTGAGGCGTCCAACAAGGAGCTCGAGGCCTTCGTCTACTCGGCCGCCCACGACCTGCGCGCCCCGCTGCGCGCCATCGACGGCTTCAGCCAGATGGTCGTGGACGACGCCGGCGAGAAGCTCACGCCGGACGACCACGAGCACCTGCAGCGCGTGCGCGCCGCGGCGCAGCGCATGGCGCTGCTGATCGACGCGCTCATGGGCCTCGCGCGCGCCTCGCGCCAGGAGATGCTGATCGAGGAGGTCGACGTCAGCGCCCTGGCCGCGGGGGTGCTGACCGAGCTCGCCGAGGCCGAGCCTGGGCGTGCGGTCGTGGCCGTCGTCGCCCCCGGCCTCACGGCCCGCGCCGACACCGTACTGCTGCGCGTCGTCCTCGCCAACCTGCTCGACAACGCCTGGAAGTTCACGGGCAAGCACGAGAGTGCGCGCATCGAGGTCGGAGTCACCGACGCCGGCGGCGAGCGCGCCTTCTATGTGCGCGACGACGGCGCCGGCTTCGACCCCGCCTACGCGGCCCACCTCTTCGGCGCTTTCCAGCGTATGCATCAGGCGGGGCTGTTCGAGGGCGACGGCATCGGCCTCGCCACGGTGCAGCGCCTCGTCACCCGCCACGGCGGCCGCGTCTGGGCCGAGGCCGCGGTGGAGAAGGGCGCCACCTTCTATTTCACCCTGCC
>CAIWHY010000006.1 GCA_903912585.1 uncultured Thermoleophilia bacterium
CCGGCCTCCTGGACGAACACGGCCCGGCGGTGCGCCGTGGAGGGCACCTCCACTCTGCGGCGCATCACCAACGTCGTGCCGCCGCTGCTGGAGAGCTCGAGCTCGTCCATGACCTTGGCGATCAGGTACAGGCCGCGCCCGCCGAGGGCGGGGGGGTCCGGCTCCCGCTGCGGGTCGAAGGCGGAGACGTCGAAGCCGGCGCCGCGGTCGGCGACGCGCACGCTCAGGCGCTCGCCCTCGAAGGCCATCTCGATCTCGAGGTCCTCCGCGGAGCCGCTGTGCTGGATGGCGTTGGCGCAGGCCTCCTCGACGCAGAGGACGACGTCGTCGACGTCGTCGAGCGAAGCGCAGTGCATGCGCAAGTAGTCGCGCACCCGCTCGCGCACCCGCAGCAACCGCGCCGAGTCGAGGGGCACGCGGAAGAAGAGTCGGGGGTATGGGGCCGATCCCGGTTCATGTGCCGACCCCGTCAATGTACCTCCGGACCTGCTTTCAGCAGCGCTCGTTTCCTGCCCCGGGCCTGCGCGCGGCAAACTCGGGCAGCCGCGCCGCCGCCGGGATGGGTGCGCGCCGGCGCGGAAGCGAATAGAATCTCGCCGGCGCGCATACGCGCGGCGCCGCGACCGCGTAAGCCAAGG
Organism: uncultured Thermoleophilia bacterium; assembly: GCA_903912585.1. GTDB lineage: Bacteria > Actinomycetota > Thermoleophilia > UBA2241 > UBA2241 > CAIXSE01. The sequence continues at coordinate 639 of CAIWHY010000006.1, forward strand.
CATCGGCGCCGCGGCTTTGCACGCAGGGTGCATACGGCGTCACCGGAGGGACCGCCTCACGGCCGCCGCCGGTCGATCAGGTCCCAGCACAGACGGAGGCGTCGGCATGGCGAATGTACGGTTGTTCAGCGGAGCGAAGATGCCGCTGGAGATGCACAAGGTCCGCATCGTCCAGAAGCTGAACTTGCGGCCGGTCGAGTACCGACACGAGGCGATGACGGCGGCGGGCAACAACACGTTCCTGCTGCAGAACGATGACGTCTTCCTCGACATGCTCACCGACAGCGGCGTCAATGCCATGAGCGACCGCCAGCAGGCCGCGATGCTGACCGCCGACGACAGCTACGCCGGCAGCGCCACCTACACGCGCCTCGAGAGCCGCCTGCACGAGATCTTCGGCATGGACTACTTCCTGCCCACCCACCAGGGCCGGGCGGCGGAGAACATCCTCGCCCAGGTGCTCGTGACGCCGGGCAGCGTCGTGCCGATGAACTACCACTTCACGACCACCAAGGCGCACATCGTCCTCAACGGCGGTTCCGTGGAGGAGCTCATCTGCGACGCCGGCCTCGAGATCACCAGCGACGAGCCGTTCAAGGGCAACATGGACATCGACAAGCTCGTCGCCTGCATCGAGAGCAACGGCCCCGACAAGATCGCCTTCGTGCGCATGGAGACCGGCACGAACCTGATCGGCGGCCAGCCGCATTCGCTCGAGAACCTGGCCGCCATGCGCGAGGTCTGCGACAAGTACGGCCTGCTGCTCGTGATGGACGCCAGCCTGCTGGCCGACAACCTCTACTTCATCAAGACGCGTGAGGCGGCGTGCAAGGACATGAGCATCCGTGAGATCTCGCGCCGGATCGCCGACCTCTGCGACATCATGTACTTCTCGGCGCGCAAGCTCGGCTGCGCGCGCGGCGGCGGCATCTGCGTGCGCACCGACGAGCTCTATCGCCTCATGCGCGGCCTCGTGCCGCTGTACGAGGGCTTCCTCACCTACGGCGGCATGTCGGTGCGCGAGATCGAGGCGATCACCGTGGGCCTCGACGAGACGATGGACGAGGACATGATCAGCCAGGGTCCCCAGTTCATCGAGCACATGGTCGACCAGCTGGTCGCGAGGGGCGTGCCGGTCGTGACGCCGGCCGGCGGGCTCGGCTGCCACATCGACGCGATGCGCTTCCTCGACCATGTGCCGCAGACCGAGTATCCGGCCGGCGCGCTGGGCACGGCGATGTACATCGCCGGCGGCGTGCGCGGCATGGAGCGCGGCACGCTCTCCGAGCAGCGCGATCCCGACGGCAACGAGACGCTTGCCAACATGGAGCTGCTGCGGCTCGCCATGCCGCGCCGCGTGTTCACGCTTTCGCAGGTCGACTACGCCATCGATCGCATCGACTGGCTCTATCAGAACCGCGACCTGGTCGGCGGCCTCGTCTTCACCGAGGAGCCCGAGATCCTGCGCTTCTTCTACGGCCGGCTGGCGCCGGTCGGCGACTGGCAGGACAAGCTCGTGGCCAAGTTCCGCGCCGACTTCGGGGACAGCCTCTGAGGCCGCGCTGACGCGGCGCGCGGGCCGGATCGCCAGCGCGGGTACAAAAAGGCCGACAACCGGGTATCAGGGGACCGAAGGGCTCGGGCGGCTACGTTCGCCGCGAGGATAGACGTCGTCGGCGAGGGGATCCGATGGACGAGGCGTCACGAGATACTGAGGAATCGAGCTCCCCGCTCCGCCTGCTGTGC
>CAIWHY010000007.1 GCA_903912585.1 uncultured Thermoleophilia bacterium
CCCCCGCCGCGCCACCGGCCGCCGCCGCGCCACCGGCCCCCGTGGCGCCGCCGGCCTTGGGCAGATGCGCGCAGGTGCGCAACGGGTAGACGCCGTTGACGCCGTCGACGAGGCGCCGGGCCAGGCTCGCCTTGCGGAAGGGCCCGGCGTAGTACGAGCCGTCGTCGCGCAGGTTGGGCGTGGCGTAGAGCCGCGGGTACTCCTCGGCGCTCAGCTTGACGTAGTGGTAGCTGGAGACGTGCGTGCCGTGCGAGTTGTAGATCGGCCGCTGCCGCGCGATGAGGCGCTCCTCGAGCAGCAGGGCGCCGAACTCGGAGCCGGTCTCGACGACGTCGATGTGGTCGAGCAGCTCCAGCGCCTGACGGGCGTAGTAAGCCTGGCGCTGGAGGAAGTGGTCGCGCGTGCGGCGCCGCAGGTTCTCGGCCTTGCCGATGTACAGGGCGGCGCCCTTCTCGTCGCGCATGACGTACACGCCCGGCGCGGTTGGCAGTCCCTCCGTGAGCGCGATCTTGTGGTAGTTGCGGCGCGTGCCCGGCTCGCAGAAGCGCGCCACCTCCTCGAGCGTGCTCATGCCCTGTTCCTGCAGCCAGCTCAGGAACAGGAGCAGCAGTTCCGCCGTGGCCTGTGCGTCCTGCAGGGCGCGGTGCACGGGCTTCACGCGCGTGTCGAAGCGGTAGGCGAGCGCGCTCAGCGAGCAGCGCTGCTGCGGGCAGAGCTTGCGCGCCAGGCGCAGCGTGTCGAGTGCCGGTCGCGGGAAGGTGCGGCGCTCGAGGCGCGTGAGTTCGTAGTCGAGGAAGCTGAGGTCGAACTGGGCGTTGTGCGCCACCAGCACCGAGCCGGCCGAGAACTCGACGAAGCGCGGCAGCACCACCTCGATCGGCGGCGCGTCGGCCACCGTCGCGTCGTCGATGCCGGTGATGCCGGTGATCATCTCGGGGATGCGGATGCCCGGGTTCACGAGCGCCGAGAAGGTGTCGACTTCGCGGCCACCCTCGAGGCGCACGGCGCCGATCTCGGTGATCTTGGTGAAGCCGGGGGTGGCGCCGGTGGTCTCGAGGTCGACCACGGTGAAGGCGACGTCGGCGAGGTCGTGGCGCAGGGCCTTCCAGGCGCCGAGGCCGACGTGCACGTCGCTCTCCCAGGTGAAGCGCTCGTCGTCCCGCACGATGTCGGCGACCAGCTTGTGCATGAGCTCGGGAGGGCAGTTGGCGACGGGGAAGAGGCGCGGCCAGACTTCGCGGTAGTCGAGGGCTTCGCCGGCCTGCTCGAGCAAGGCGAAGAAGTCATCGACGGTCGTGAATGCGAGCTGCACCCCTGCATCGTAACCCCGGCACGCGACGGATGCACGGCGCGTGCGCAGTGGGCGCCGCGTGCGGCCGGCCGGCGCCCTGCGGCACTTGCCCGCACCCGACCGGCCCAGTTACGCTCGCCCTCGTAGCGGGTAGGTGCTTGGCAGAGTTTCCTGGAACGCCCACGCCACGCGGCGACGTGCCGCGGCGAGGCCTGTGCAAGGAGTCACCCCGTGGATTTTGAGAGGATGCACAACGAAGTGCTGCGCGCCTTCGACGACTCGTGCGTGGTCGCCGCGCGGCAGCAGTATCGCGGCCGCGGCTTCCGCCCGGCCGCGGACGCATACTTCGAGGAGGACACGCGCGAGATCGTGGTGCGTTTTGAGCTCGCCGGCATGACGCTCGAGGACATAGAGCTGCTCGTCGACCGGCGCGAACTGGTGGTGCGCGGCGAGCGCACCTTCCCCAGGAGAGAGGGTCGCGTGTACCAGCAAGTGGAGATGGACTACGGCCAGTTCGAGCGCCGCGTGCGCCTGATGGTCGACGTGGACCCCGAGGTCACCACGGCCACCTACGAGGCCGGCGTGCTCGAGGTCAG
>CAIWHY010000008.1 GCA_903912585.1 uncultured Thermoleophilia bacterium
CGCCCACGACCTCCATGCCGGGCAGGAGGGCGTCGTCGAGGACCTCCCGCGCCGGCGCCCCGGTGGCGATGAGCGCCTGGGTGAGGGCCAACGCCGTGTCCATGTTGCCGTCGATGACGGCCTGCTTGAGTGGGTCCTTCATGCCGCACCTTTCTCGCGATCGGCGGCCGCGATGATGCCGCGGATCTGCTTGGCCATGTCCGGGTCGAGCGGCAGCGGCTCGTGCGTCTCGATAAGCTCGAGGGCCTTTGCCCGGGCCACGCTCGCCAGGTCCTGAGAGCCGCGTGCCTCCCAGTCCTCGCGCACGCGCCTGTCCAGTATGACCGGCTGGCTGAGCTCGCGCATGTGCTTGAGGGTCGCATCCAGGCTCAGGAAATCTCCGAAGGCTCCGACCTTGGCGATGTCCTCCACCGCCAGGGTGTCGTCCGTGACCGGGATACCGGCGACCGTGTACTTGATCATGCGCGCGAACTCGTTGTCCATCACGAGCTGGCCGAAGTCGAAGGTGACGCCCGATTCGATCATCCCCGCCCCGTAGATCTGGTTGGCACCTGCCAACGCAGGAAGGAGTCCGGTGAGGGTCTTCTCGTGACCGGTCTGCGCGTCACCGAGCTTGGAGTCTGCCTACAACCCAGCCACGAAGCTCGGGATGAGGTAGCGGCGCGCGATCTGGGCGCAGGCGGCGCTGAAGAGGGCGAGCTCCGGCGAGCCTACGCACGCCGCCGCCAGCTTGAGGTCCATCGCCGTCGTCGACGAGCCGTAGGTGATGGGGCAGCCGCGCTCCGCGAGTTGCGCGAGGACGATGCCGCTGAGCACCTCGGCGTTGTGCAGCACGAGCGTGCCGGCGAGCGTCACCGGTGACGAGCCACCCGACATCGCCATGCTGAGGATCGTGTCGGGGCACCAGGCGCGCGCCGACTCGATGATCACCTCGGTGGCGTCGCGCGGCAGCTTGAGCGGGCTCACCGGGCAGACGCCGAAGCCGATGAGCGGGCGGCGACGGAACTCGTCCTCGCTGCCCGAGATCACGGTCGCCATCTCGATGAGCTTCTTGACGTCGTAGGCGCTCGTGGCCTCGGTGCCGACCGGCTTGCCGGTGTTGGTGATCGCGGCCTCCCACTTGTAGAGACTCGCGGTCTCCTCGGGGACGTCGCCGGGGTGGACGGCCGACTCGTAGGTGTCGATGTCGCTGAGCGCGTCGACGAGGCGGGCCGCCTCGCGCACGTCGCTCAGCACCGGGTGCCGGTACTCGCCGGTGCGCGTGTCGACGATCATGATGCCCTCGTCGAAGTTGGAGACGTAGACGCGCCCGGCCTCGAGCACGATGTCCATCTCCGGGTCGCGCCCGCAAAGGAAGCTCTTGGGCGGGCAGGTGCGCAGCGACTCCTCGACGAGGTAGGGCGGGATGCGCACCATGCGCGTCTCGCGGTTCACGACGCAGCCGCCGTCGGCGAAGATGTCGAGCGCGTCGTCGGCCTCCACCCACACGCCGGTGCGCTCGAGGATCTCGAGCGACCCGAGGTGGATGTCGTCCATCTCGGCCTCGGTGAACACGTTGAGGCTGAGCCCGCCGGACTTGGGGCGACCGGCGTGCAGGTTGCGCTTCACAGAGGCACCTCCGTTGGGAGCTTCGCTTGCGGCGGCGTGGCGGCGGGTGGGGCGCAGGCCAGCAGGTCGCCCCGCCCCACGGGCGTGAGCACGAAAGCCCCGCCACCCGCAAGGGCCGAGGTTATGGCCGGCCCGCACGCGAGTAAAGCTCCGCCGTCGCCCGCGCGCAACTTTGCCGAGTGATCCGTCGCGAACGCTCGGGAGGGGGTGCGAAGTTCGCCCAAACTTGGGACCGCGGACGCTCTGGCGCTGCGACGTGGACGGTCGTACGCTCGGGCGGCGGCGCGGGGCCACGGGCAGCGCACACATGGAGGACGGAGGAGGGGCTATGAAGGTCGTCATCGTAGGCAGCGGGGGCGTGGGCGAATCCACGGCGGCGCTGTTCAGGCGGCGCGATCCCAAGGGCGAGCTCATCGAGAAGGTGGTGATGGCCGACTACGATGCGGCCAAGGCCCAGGCTGTCTCGGCGCGCCTCGGCGACGAGCGCCGCTTCCCCGCCGCCCAGGTCGACGCCTCGGACGTCGCCGCCGTCGTCGCGCTGTGCAAGGAGCACGACGCCGACATCCTCTGCAGCTTCCTGCCGGTCAAGTACAACCTCTTCACGCTCGAGGCGGCACTCAAAGCGGGCATCCACCACCTCGACGCCTCCACGTCGCTCTCGAACCAGCACCCCACCGACCCCTTCAACCAGTGCGGCACCAAGAAGCTGGGCGAGGAGGAGTTCGCGCTGACGCCGGAGTTCGAGAAGATCGGCAAGCTGGCGCTGGCCGGCTGGGGCGTGGAGCCGGGGATGGCGGATTGGCTCTGCCGGTACGCCGCGGACCACTTCTTCGACGAGATCGACGAGATCGGCATCCGCGACGGCGCCAATCTCGAGATCCCCGGCGCCAGTGGCATCAGCTTCGGCTTCTCGATCTGGATGACGATCGAGGAGTGCACCAACCCGGCCATCTGCTGGGAGAAGGACAGGGGCTTCTACACGGTGGCGCCGCTCAGCGACCCGGAGCCGTTCTATCTGCCGGAGGGGATCGGCTGGGTCGAGTGCGCCCATGTGGAACACGAAGAGGTCATTGCCATCGGGCGCACGCACGAGCGCCTCAAGGGGATCAGGAAGGCGACCTTCAAGTACGCGCTCGGCGAGGAGTTCATCGCCGCGATGGAGGTGTTCAAGTCGGTGAACATGCACAAGACCGACAAGATCAAGGTCGGCGGCTCCGAGGTCTCGCCGCGCGACGTGCTCGAGGCGGCCGCGCCCGACCCCAACGAGATCGGCAAGCGCTACGTCGGCCAGACGTGCGCGGGCACTTGGGTGCGCGGCCGCAAGGACGGCCTGGAGCGGCAGGTGTACCTCTATCAGGTCGCCGACAACCAGGAGTGCGTCGCCCTCTACGGCACGCAGGGCGTGGTGGCGCAGACGGCGTTCACCGGCAACATCGCCATCGAGCTCCTCGCCACCGGCAAGCTGCAGGGCTACAACGGCAACCCCGACGCGGGCGTGCGTGTGCCGCAGGAGTTCGGCGCCGACGACTTCGTGCAGCTCATGGGCGAGTACGGCTTCCCGGGCGGCGTGCTGGAGATGGACTCCGCCTACAAGCGCGCGCACGACCACGCCGCGTTCCTCGGCGGCGGCCGCGCGAGCTGAGGGGCGGCAGCAATCGCCCCTCTCGCGACTCGTCAGGCGCCCGAGGAACCCCTTCGGTCCGGGTAGCGCCTGTCGACGAGGAACCGGAACAGGCGCTCCTGCGCCGCGCCGGCAGCACTGCGTGCGCGGTCGGCGGCCGACGCCGACAGAGCGAGGCCTGGATACTCCGGCAACGGTCGACGAGCTAGCGAACGGAGCCACAGCCGGCCGCGGCACGCGCCGCGCTTCACGTCGTAGGTGTCCGCCTGCGAGGCGACGATCTCCGCGGGGCTCGCGGCTTGGAGCACGAGGCTCGTGGCCGCCTGGTCGAGCAGGCGTTCGCCGGCGGGCGTGCGCACGACGATGTCACTCACGCCGTCGGACCCCTCGAAGCGGTCGAGCCAGGCATCGCCGACGGAGACATCGGCGAGTTCCGCCAGCGCGTCGGGGCAGACGCGGCAGCGCGGCGGCGTAAGGGCCATGAACCGGCGGTCGACGTAGTCGGGGTAGTCTCTCCGGCGCGTGAGCCCAGGGGCGGACACGAAACGCACGCCCCCCGGCCAGCCGGGGCCCCGATACGAGACCTCGCGCACGTGCGCGAGGTCCAGCCCCGCCTGCCGCGCCAGGACGGCGGTCGCGCGCGGCTCGTTCGTCAGCCCGCAGAAGATGCCGATCGCGAGCGTCACGCGCTCGCGCAGCCTGCGTGAGCGGCGCTGCGCCAGGCGCAGGCCCTGGATATGGCAAGGCAATCCGACCAGCGCGTAGCGGCCGGGCTCGTCCAGGATCCTGCGGAGCACCCTGTTGATCGCCACCACGTTGTACTTGGAGCCGCGGCAGGCGGCGACGTCGGCCGCCGAGCGGCAGATGGCGGCCTCTGCCTCCATGGGATTCGTGGGGCTCATGCGCACCGCCACCACGGCGTCCACGAGTCCGGTCTCGAGCGCGGACTGCATGAGCGCGGTGGCCACGCCCCCGGAGGCTCCGGTGTGGCGCACCTCCGGGTCCGACGCCCAGCCGAAGCAGAGCCGGCGCCACGGGCCGAGGAAATCCTCGAAGGGGGCGCCCTCGTTGCGCTCGCGCCACCAGGCGCTCGCAGAGAAGTCGAGGCCGGGTCCGGGGCAGGCGTCGTGGCAGCGGCCGCAGTCGGTGCAGGTCTTCTCTTCGACGCTGAGACGATAGCCGACGCGCAGGTCCCACGTGAGCGCGACCGATCCCGTCGGGCAGATGCCCTGGCAGGTGCCGCACTGCATGCAGAGGCCGTCGTCGTAGACGTGCTGGACGTTCGTCATGTCGACAGCATCGCCGCGCCACGGGCTCTTTGTCCAGTCGCCGGGACGCCGCTGGCCGCCTCGCGCGCGCCGGTGGTAGAGTGGCGGCCGTGACCACCCGCGGACTCCTCAGTCACATCTACTTCACCTTCGGCCACAGACAGGCCTGAGGCGGCCGCACGCCGCCGGGCTGGGGCGCGTTCCACGCGGCTGAGCCCTCTCCACGCGGCTGAGCCCGCCCCATGCGCCCGCCGACCCGCGCTCGCGCGGCGGCGATTTTCTCCGCACGACGAGACCGACAACACACCCCGGCGCCGCTCGGCGCCGGGGCACCCGGCCCTTCAGCGGCGCCGGGCCCCCTGACAGCGAAGGAGGTGGCGGCATGAACGAGGCCCGCCTGACGATCTGGGACGACGACGCCTGCAAGCGCGTGCACGAGGCGACCCTGGAAGTGCTCGCCACGACGGGCATCGAGGTGCGCTACGCGCCGGCCGCCGAGATCTTCGCCAAGGCCGGCGCGCAGGTGGACGGCACTCGCGTGCGCATCCCGTCCAGACTGGTCGACGAAGCGATCGCCTCCGCCCCGCGCGACTGCAGGATCAAGCCGCGCGGCGGCGACACGGAGCCGCTCGTCCTCGACGCCGATCACAGCTACTGCGGTACCGGCAGCGACGTGCTGTACGTCTGCGACCCAGACACGCGCGAGCGGCGGCGCGTGCGCAAGGCCGACGTCGAGGGCATGGCGGCGCTCTGCGAGAAGCTGCCGCACATCGACTTCGTGATGAGCATGGGCCTGCCCGAGGACGTGCCGCAGGCGATCGACGACCTGGCCCAGGTCGACGCCATGGTGCGCGGCACGCGCAAGCCGCTGCTGGTGGCGCCGCGCGACGGCCACATCCTCGCGAAGATGAAGGAGATGGCGGCGCTCGCCGGCGAGCAGGACAGCTTCGGCATCTACGCGATGCCGGTGCCGCCGCTGCTCTTCGACGAGGACGGCGCCAGCAAGGTCATAGCTTGCGCCGAGCTCGATGTGCCACTGATCTGGGCGCCGGCGCCCAACGCCGGCACGACGGCGCCGGCCAGCATCGTGGCTGTCATCGTCGTGGCCAACGCCGAGGTGCTCGCCGGCCTGGTGCTCAGCCAGGCGGTCAAGCCGGGCGCCCCCTTCGTCTGGGGCGCCGGCGTGGGCGCTATGAACATGCGCACGATGGTCGACGTGTACTCGAGCGCCAACGTCTATCAGGGCCACCAGGCCCAGACGGACCTCGCGCGCTGGTACGGCCTGCCGAGCTTCGCCTATGCCGCGCACACCGACTCGAAGTGCCTCGACGAGCAGTGGAGCGCCGAGGCCGCGCTCACCGGCATCCTCGGCAAGCTTTCGCGCGCGACCCTTCTGCACGACGTCGGCTACCTCGAGAGCGGCCTGCAGAGCAGCTACGAGTCGATCCTGCTGGGTGACCACCTGGTCGGCTGGGCCAAGGCGTTCATGAGCGAGCTCACGGTCGACGACCAGTCGCTGGCGCTGGATGAGATCGACGCCGTAGGGCCGGGCGGCAACCACCTGGCCCGGCCGTACACACGCAAGCACTTCCGCCAGATCTGGCAGAGCGACCTCTTCGACACGACGCGGCACGATCACTGGAAGGCGGACGGCGGCGCGACGCTGCTCGACCGGCTCCAGGCGCGGGTCGCGGAGCTGCGTTCCGAGCCGCGCGCCTTCGAGCTCGGCGACGACGCCAAGGCCGGGCTGGACCGCGTGCTCGCCGACGTGGAGGCGCACCGGCCGGGCGCCGCGGCCGCGCCGGCCGCTTGACCATGGAGGGCCACACGGACCCGGCTGGACCCATGCCGCAGGCCGCCGGACCCGGGCCGCACGTCGTCGCCGTCGTCGGCAGCCCGCGCCGGTACGGCAACACCGCGACGCTCGTCGACGTCGCTCTGGGCGAGCTCGAGAGTGCCGGCTGCCGCTGCACGCGCATCCTGCTCGGCGAGCTGCGCATCCATCCCTGCGAGGGGCACGTCGACTGTGGCGAGCGCACGTGCCCACACGACGATGACCTGCCGGGCGTCCTCGAGCGGGTCTACGGTGCCGACGGGCTGATCCTCGCGTCGCCGGTCTACTACGAGAACGTCTCGGCGCAGATGAAGCTCTTCATCGACCGCAACGCCACCCGCTACTTCCATGACGAGCGGCTGGCGCCGCGGGCCGTGGGGCTGGTCGCCGTCTCCGCGGAGTCGGGCCTGGGCGACACCCTCGCCGCACTGCGCCGCTTCGTCGCCCTGTCTGTGCGGGAGGTGCCGCCGGTCCTGACGCTCGGCGGCTTCGCCGACGTGCCCGGCGAAGCGGCGCAGAACGCCGAGCTCATGGCCGAGGCCCGGGCTCTCGGGCGCTCCATGGCCGAGCTGCTCGATCTGCCTTCAGGCTGAGTGTCTCCGCCGCGGCGGGAGGCGCTGCGCCGCCCGCCCCGGGCACGTCTGCCGCCGATTTACTCGCGACCGGCGACGTCGTAACGTGCCGCATCGTTTTCAGGCGCGGTCTCATGGCCGCAGCCGATCTTCCAGTGGGAGGTACCGATGTCCGGCAAGCTGGCGGGGTTCCTGCGCAACAACCTGATCGCGCTGATCGCGCTCTTCATCGCGCTCGGCGGCACGTCCTACGCGGCGATCAAGCTGCCTGCGAGCAGCGTCGGCACGAAGCAGCTGAAGTCGCATGCGGTGACCGCCGCGAAGCTCAAGGCCGGCGCGGTCGGCACCGCCGCCATCGCCAACGACTCCGTCACTGGGGACAAGGTGCTGGAGTCCAGCCTCGGGAAGGTGCCGTCAGCGACGCACGCGGACACCGCCGCCAACGCGACGCACGCGGACACCGCCGCCAACGCGACGCACGCGGACACCGCCGCCAACGCGACGCACGCTACGAGTGCCGACAGCGCGACGAACGCGGACACGGCCGCCAATGCGACGAAGTGGGGGGGCGTCTCCGGCGGTGCGCTCGGGACGGCGGCGATCCTCACCGGCCTCTCGTTCAAGCCGTATTCGGCGGGCACATCGTGGAGCAGCGCCGGGGTCGCGATCACCTCGCCCACGGCTGCGGCCTACTTCGTGGCTCCCGTGAGCCTGCCGCAGGGTGCGCACGTCACCGCGATGACGCAACGCTCTGTTCTGACCGCTCCCGGACTCCAAGGTCAGCTCGACCTCGTCCGGATCCCCGTGGACGCCACGAACGGCGTGACCGTCCTCACCATCGCTTCTGCATCGGTGCCGGCCGGCACCGATTCCCGAACGGTGACGCCGGCATCGCCGGAAGTGATCGACAACACGTCCTACAGCTACGCCCTCCAGTGGACCTGCCCGGGGTCGAGCAACGCCCACCTCGTATGCGTCAAGCTCGAGTACACGCTGCCGTGACGCCGGCCTGAGGGCCGCGAGCGGCTTCGCGGCCGCGCCTGCCCGGCGCCGTCGCGGCCGCTGCGTCCACGGCCGCCGGCAGGGCGCCCGGCGGGTACAAAACCGCTGCACCGCGTACCAACCCGCGGTGGTTTGCCGCGCGCGAGGGCGGTGATAGACTCCGGCCCGTGCCTGCCTTCCCCTGCATCAGCATCAGCACGATCAACCGCTCCTGCGGTCTGTAAGCCCGTCCGCTTCCCGCGGACGGGCCCCTCACTGCATCTCCGCGTAGCCCGCCCGCTGACCGACACGACCCCCTGACCTGTCGTCGGATCCCAGCGAGGTTGCCGCAATGACCACCCGTATCAATCCCATCGCCCCGCGCCTGAAGTGGGACGTGCTCTCCCCCGCCGAGCTCGAGCGCATCCACGAGGCCACGCTCGAGATCTTGGAGGACGTGGGCATCCGCTTCCCCAGCGACAAGGCGCTCGCGATCCTCGAGCAGAACGGCTGCGAGGTCGACCGCGCCACGCAGGTCGCCCTGCTCCCGCGCAAGGTCGTCATGGAGGCCGTGGCGCGGGCGCCCAGGGAGTACACGCTCGCCGGCCGCGACGCCGACGCCGACATGCTCATCGACGGCAAGCACTGCTACCTCAGCAACGACGGCTCCGGCGTGTTCGTGTTCGATCACAAGACCGGCGAGAAGCGCCCCAGCACGAAGGCCGACGCCGCCACCAGCGCCCGCTTCGTCGACGCGCTGCCCAACCTCAGCTACTACTGGGGCCCCGTGGTCACCAGCCAGGACGTGCCGCCGGCGACCAAGGCGCTGCACGACGCCGAGGCCGTGTTCACCAACACGAGCAAGCACTTCCAGACCGTGACGACGGTCGGCGAGAAGCCGGCCCGCTACGTCGTCGAGATGGCGGCCGCCATCGTCGGCGGCGTCGACGAGCTCCGCCGGCGCCCGATCCTCAGCTTCATGCAGTGCGCCGTCGACCCGCTCGGCCACGACGGCCCCAACCTCGAGGCCAACCTCGTGGCCGCCGAGCACGGGCTCGCCAGCGGCTTCATGCCCATGCCTCTCGCGGCCGGCACCGGCCCGGCTACGCTGGCCGGCAACCTCGTCGTGCAGAACGCCGAGGCGCTCAGCGGCGTGGTGCTGCTCCAGCTCGCCTTCCCCGGCGTGCCCTGCTTCTTCGCCGGCGCCCCGAGCGTGATCGACCTCAAGACCGGCGGCTACACCGGCGGCTCGCCCGAGGACTACCTGCTCGCCAACGCCAGCACCCAGCTGGCGCACTTCTACGGCATCCCGATGGCGATGGGCACCATGGCCACCGGCGCCAAGGAGCCGGACTGGCAGGCGGCGATCGACGACTCGCTCAGCACCTTCGCCAGCGTGATGAGCAGCGCCGACATGATGAACGGCGCCGGCCTGCTCAACGGCTCCAAGATCCTCAGCTACCCGCACATGGTGATGGAGACCGAGATCTACTCCATCGTGCAGAAGGTCGCCGGCGGCATCGAGGTCACCGACGAGACGCTTGCTCTGGACGTGATCAGGAAGGTCGGCCCCAACGGAACCTACCTCGCCGAGAAGCACACGCGGGCGCACATGAAGGAGATCTGGCGCCCGAATGTGTGGGACCGCACGCCCTACGACACCTGGCTGCGCGAGGGCAAGAAGGGCGCGCTGCACAAGGCCACGGAGATCGCCGACGACATCCTCGAGAACTACGCGCCCGAGCCGCTGCCCGTGGACGTGGTGAACGAGCTGCGCGCGATCGTCGACCGCGCCGACAAGGAGCTGGCGGGGGTCTGATGACGGAGCTCTGCC
>CAIWHY010000009.1 GCA_903912585.1 uncultured Thermoleophilia bacterium
CGAAGATGCGCACGCCGCGCTCGAGCAGGACGCGGCGCAGCTCGCGCGCGAGCTTGGCCGGCTGCTGGACGGTGAGATCGGGCGTGTTCACGCCGCCGACGAAGCGCGGCGAGTCGGCCACGCGCCGCGCCTCCGCGGCGTCGACGCGGCGCAGCCGGTCGGCGAGGCCGTGCTTCTCGAGCAGGCGGAAGGTCTCGTCGTCCGGCCCCGCCTGCCACTCGCCGGCGCGCGCGTAGAGGATGCCCTCGTGGTGCGCGTCGATGCGCGCCTCGTGGCGCGCGATCCACGCGTCGAGATCGTCGACCATCGCCGCGAGGGCGGCGGCGTAGGCCACCCCGCCCTGCTCGCCGAGAGACGCGCACAGGCTCGACAGTCCGGTCCACGACGGCGAGAAGAAGCCGCCGTTGGCGCCGCTGCCGCCGGCGCCGCAGATGTCGGCCTCGAGAAGCACGATTCCGAGCTGCGGCGCGCGCTGGCCGAGCTCGTAGGCCGTCCAGAGGCCGGCGAAGCCGCCGCCGATGACGCAGACGTCGGTGATCGTGTCGCCGGCGAGCGGCGAGCAAAGCACGCCCGGATCGGCCCGCAGGGCCTCCTCGAGCCACCAGCTGCGCGCTCGGACCGGGGGCACCGGCGCTCCCGCTTGCATCGCTTCGTCTCTTCCGTGGCCGCGCTTCATCGAGCACCTCGTTCGCCGTTCGTTTGCAGTCGTCTGTCCGTCGCCTCCGGCAGCACCGGCCCGCGCGCCTCGGCGGTTGCGACGGCGGCGGCACAGTCACGTGTCAGTGCAACAGGCCGCTCGCCCCCTTGAACGTGTACAGCACGCCGATCGCCGCGAACGCGACCATGAGGATCGGGCGATGATACCGGGCCAGCCACACCTTGGCGCGGCCGAGGAACCCGCCGACGGGGCCGGGGGCCACGACGTAGGCGATGACGGGCACGGCGGACGTGGATACCGCGACGGCCACGAAGATCGCCAGCGCGCCCAGCGCCGCCGCGCGCGAGACGCCGGAGGCGAGGATGTCGCTGAGCGCCGGCGCCTCCATCTCGTAGTTGACCAGCATCACGCCGACAAGCGCGGCGCCGAGCGGGCCGAGCCGCCCGATCCAGCGCATCCAGCCCGGTTCACGGTCCTTCTCGCCGGGCTTCGGCCGGCGCACGAGCAACACGACGAACGCCGCCAGGAAGGCGAGCCCGAACAACAGCCACAGCACGAGGATCAGGTGGCCGCTGCGCGTGCCGGAGCCGGGCGACGCGCCGTGGAAGAGGGTGAGCACGACGGCGCCGAAGCCGAAGGAGACGGCCGTGAGCGCCGTCAGGTAGGCGATCCCGTTGGCGACCGGTTTCTCCGTGGCGGTCATCACGATGGCGGCGATGATCGGCACCGGGTTCACCGCGATGGCGACCGCTACGGGCAGGATCTGCAGGAGGAGATGCCTCATCGGGCCGCCGCGGCGCGGACCTGCTAGCCGGACTGCGGGACGGGCGCCGGGCGGTCCCGGTAGCTCTCCGCGAAGACGAGGAAGCGGCGCACGTCGGCGAAGTCGGAGGCCAGGCCGAGCGAGACGCGGATCGTGTTGGGCACGTTACCAGTCTTGTCCTCGATCGACCGCTGGCACTGCAGCAGCGTGATCGCGGCGCTCGGATCGGTGAAGCAGCGCTCCATGTCGTCGCGCGAGATGTGGTGCGCCACCTCGCCGTCGCCGGGGTTGCAGAAGCAGCCGCTGCGC
Organism: uncultured Thermoleophilia bacterium; assembly: GCA_903912585.1. Classification (GTDB taxonomy): domain Bacteria; phylum Actinomycetota; class Thermoleophilia; order UBA2241; family UBA2241; genus CAIXSE01. Next base: position 1,731 of record CAIWHY010000009.1, read on the forward strand.
ACCGAGATGCGCTCGCGCGCGGCGGCCGCCTCGACGTCGTAGACGTCGTAGGGCCGCCCCTCCCGGTCGAGGAGGTAGAGCGCGATGGTCGCGCCGCGCCGTTCCCCGTCGCGCGGCCCGAAGACCTTGACCAGCGGCTTCCCGTCGCTGTGCCGCAGCGCCGCCAGCTCCTCGAGCAGCCAGCAGGCGAGCGCGTGGACGCGCGCGTGGACGACGTCGATGCCGACCGCCTCGAGGTGCTCGATGCCGATCGTCACTGCCGGCAGCCCCAAGTAGTCGATGGTGCCGTCTTCGAAGCCCGTCGCTCCCGGCGCCAAGTGATACCAGTCCTCCTGCTGCACCGAAGCGAGCGTGATCGTGCCGCCGGCGAACCACGGGCGCTGCAGCCTGGCGAGCGCTTCCCGGCGCGCGATCAGGCAGCCGCTGCCGGTCGGGTAGCCGAAGAGCTTGTAGAACGAGATCGGGATGAAGTCGGCGCCGATCGCCGCCGCGTCGAGCCGGTTGGTCGGCGCGTAGGCGGCGCAGTCGAGAAGGACGTCCCAGCCGAGGTCGTGCGCCTCGGCGACCCAGTCGAGCGGGTGCTGGGCACCGCTGAAGTTGGACTGTGCCGGGTACGCGAAGAGCTTGGCCGGCGCGCCGGCTTCGCCCCCGCGCCCCGCGCCCCGGAGGGCAGTACGGACCTGCTCCTCATCGAGCCGCAGGTCCTCCTCGCGCACCGGGATGTACGTCGCCGCCGCGCCCTTGCGGCAGGCGAACTCGCGGATCCCGTTGACCGAGTTGTGGTTGTCGTAGCTGAGCAGGAAGACGCCGCCGGGGACGAACGGGTACGCCTCGCCGACGAGCTTGAGGGCGCCGCTGGCGTTGGGCGTGAAGACGATCGCGAACTCGTCCTCGGGCGCGTGGAAGAAACGCCGCACCGCCTCGCGCGCCTCCTTGGCGAGTTCGGACGAGGCGAGCGACGTCGGGCTCAGGGAGTGCGGGTTGCCGAGCACGCGCCCTGCGAGCAGTTCATGGTGGCGACGCAACTGGGACTCCGCGTACAGGCCGCCGCCGGTGTAGTCGAGGTAGGTGTGCCCGAGGCGGTCGAGGCGCGCGTAGTCGGCGGCGCGCAACTCGTCGACGGCGGTGGTGGTGGCGTACGCCGGGAACCGCCGCACGAAGTCTCCGTAGGCGGCGGCCTCCGCGGCTGCGTACCGCGCCTCGATCGTCATCGGCCTCCTACCTGACGATGAGCCTCGCGCTCCCCACCTTGCTCTGCACGTTGCCCGCGGCGTCGGTCGCGGAGACCTTGATGGCGTAGCGGCCGGCGGCGAGGCTGCAGCGCCAGCGGTAGGTCATCTTGACGTTGGTCGCGCACGTCACGCCCCTCAGCGTCGTCTTGAGTTTGGTGCCCTTGTACATCTTGATGACCGCCGTGGCCGCGCCGCAACCCGGCGACGCGTCGTTCACCTGATACTGGAGCGCGACGGTCTTGCGCGTCTTCACGGAGGCGGGGAAGGCGGCGGTCGCCGGCGCCTGGCTGTCCAGCTTGAAGGTCAGCGTCTTGGGCGACTCGACGTTGCCGGCGACGTCCAGTGAGCGATACTCCCAGGTCGACTCGCCCTGCACCGTGACTTGGACCGGGCCGGTGTACGTCGTCCAGCTTGCGGCACCTTGCTGCCGGTACTGCGTCGCTGCCGGGCCGGAGCCATTGTCCGACGTCGTCAGCGTGATCTTCGGCGCGACGTTGGTCCATGTCCTGGAGGCGCCAACCGGCGTCGTGGTCGCCGGAGCTACCGTGTCGACAGACACCGTGATCTTGTCGATCGCGCTGGCGTTGCCGGCACCGTCGAGCACCTGATACTCACAGGTCGTCGTACCCTGCGGGAAAACGACCGGCCCGGTGTACGTCGTCCAGGTCGTAGCACCCTGAGCGCGAAACTGCTTGGCGGCGACGCCTGATCCACCGGCGTTGTCGGTGCCGTTCACGGTCATCGTGACCGGGCCGCTCGCATACCAGCCCGCGGCGTTGGCCGCGGCCGGCGCCGAGATCTGCGCGCTTGCGCTCGGCGCCGTCAGGTCGATGTTCACGAAGCCGTGGTGCGTCGTCTCGGTGTTGTGGGCGTAGTCGGTCGCGTAGTAAGTGACGGCGTGAGAGCCGGCCGCCGAGACGGTGAAGCCGAAGGTGCCCAGATACCCGGGGTAGACATCGTGCGCGACGTCCACGGTCACGTCCACGCTGTCAACCCCGGAGAGCGCATCGCTCGTCGTGAGCGACACATTCCAGGTGGTGTTCGTCCAGCCGGTCGTGGCGCTGGCGGAGAGGCCGGTCGCGACCGTCGTCGGCTCAGTGGTGTCGATCCTCACCGTCGCCGAGTTGTTGCCCTCCATGTTGCCGGCCTTGTCGCTCGAGCAGTAGTAGACCGTGTGCACGCCTTCGCCCGTGACCTCGATGGAGGAGCACTGGCGATAGGGTGCCGCGTCGACCCGCGCCTGGGTGAAGAGCACGCCCCACCCTCCCGCGTTGTCGGCCGGCCAGAAGTCGATCGTGCGCGCTGCATTGGACCACCCGGTCAGAACGCCGGTGGCCGTCGTCGTCGGCGCCGTTGTGTCGCTCGCCGAAGGCCGAGCGAACGCCTTGATGCAGAGGTTGGCGGGGTTCGAAAGGCTCGGATCGCCGATGTCGAACCAGGACGTGCCGGTGGAGCTCATGAAGCTCTGGCCGAGCTGAGAGGTCGCTGCCGAGGAGTAGCCGGACCACGAGGACTCGACGGCGTGAGGGTACTTGTAGGTGGGCGTCGTCAGCTTGACGATCACGGAGAAACTCTGGCCGGCGCTCACCGCCAGCGGGATCAGTTGAACGGTGTGGTAGCCCGGCTCGGCCATGCTGCCCGATGTCGCCAGTGTCCTCGTACCGCCGTGAGTGGATGCGGTGTAGACCTCGAAGCTCGTGCCCGCCTCAGGGGTGTAGAAACCGGCCATGGTGATCGGATCCGAGGAGGTGGCGGTGAAGTCGTTGGCGCCCCAGGCGACCGTCGATGCATAGCCGAGGTTCTGCACTCGCCCCAGCGGGTCGTACTGGTACGTCGTCGTATAGTCGCCCACTCCGCCGGCGACGAACCCGACCGCGTTCCGCTCGGCCCAGTAGTCGTAGTAGGAGAGGTGGAAGTACCCCGCCTCTCCCCAGGAGGTGCCCCAGCTGTTCTTGACGAGCCAGGCGCCGTTGCCGGGCGGGGCCGCGGCGAAGTTGGCCGCGCTGAAGTTGTCGTCCCAGCCGACGATGGTGACGGCGTGACCGGAGCTCGGCGGAGCGTAGTAAGAGGTGCCGCCGTAGTAAGAGGCGTACGCCGACCTGTAGTTTGCGCTGGACCACTGCATGGTCGTGTAGACGGCGCCCGTGTTGTAGAGCCAGCTCTTGACGGCGGCGGTGTCAGCGTCCTGGGACTTGGGATCGCCCGCATCGGCGCACAGGATGTCCATATCGCGCAGGCGCACGCGTGGCTGCAGGCCGGCCGGCGTGATGCCGTCGCCGTAGGGATCGTCCGCCTCGCTGACCGGGCCGCGCCGCGCCAGATACGCGGTCGACATGATGTGGGTGCCGCCCCCGCTGTACGGGTTGTAGTCGAAGCCCGACGTGAGCGCCATGTTGTCCTCGGAGAAGTCGTACGTGTACCCCGTGCCCAGCAGCCATGACTCGAGCGAACCGAACGTGGCGAAGGCCCAGCATGTGCCGAAGGCACCTTGGTCCTTGACCGGCGTGACGTGATTGCTCGTGCGCAGGTCGAAGGCACTCGGGGCCAGCCCGACAGGGTCCGCCGGTCCGACCTGACCAGCAGAACTGGGCGCGAGCACCGGTTCCGGAACGAGGCCGAGGACGTATCCGCCCTCGACGGTGCGCATCGGCAGGCGCCCCAGGCGGAGCGCCTTCTGATACTGCACGAAGGCCGGATTGAGCGGGGCCTGTTCCGGCGGCATCGCCGCGAACGCGGCCACGGGTAGGGCCAGGAGGACGAGGCCGGCGAGCACGCACGCGGCAGGGACGATGCCCGAGCGGCGCGAACGCGCCCTGTGCTCACGGGACGACGAACGACGGATGCGCATGACTCCCCCCTCAGTGAGTCGCGGCAACGGATGCCGCGCACAGGCGACTGGCTCCGCTGCCATGCTAGCACCATCGTCCGAACGCTCAACGACAGTGGCGTTGACACGGCGTCAGATCTGGCAACGCCATGCCCAGTCGGTTCGCGGTTCGGGCCGGAGGACCGGCGCAGATCGGCACATCCGGCGCAGATCGGCTACGCCGGATCTACGGCAGGCGCCGCTCGCGCACTTCGTCGACGATGTGGTCGACGAACTCGGCGAGCGGCCGCGGCCCTTTGTCCTCGCCGCGCTCGCGCACGCCGACGGCGCCCGCCTCCTCCTCGCGGTCGCCGACCACGAGGATGTAGGGCACCTTCTGCAACTGCGCGTCGCGGATGCGCTTGCCGATGCTCTCGCCGCGGTCGTCGACGTCCACGTGCAGGCCGACCGGCGCCTTGGCGGAGTCGGCCGCGCCGGCCGCGCGCAGCGTGCGCATCACGTGCGCCGCGTAGTCGGCGTGACGGTCGGCGATCGGCATCACGAGCGCCTGCTGCGGCGCCAGCCAGGTCGGCAGGTTGCCGCCGTAGTGCTCCAGCAGGATGCCCATGAAGCGCTCGACGCTGCCCAGCAGCGCGCGGTGGATCATCACCGGCCGGTGCTCCTCGTTGTCGGCGCCGGTGTAGGTGATGTCGAGGCGCTCCGGCATCGCGAAGTCGACCTGGATCGTGCCGCACTGCCAGGTGCGGCCCATGACGTCGCGGATGTGGAAGTCGATCTTGGGGCCGTAGAAGGCGCCGTCGCCGGGGTTGAGCGCGTAGGCGAGCGGCTCGCCGTCCGGCCCGGTCTCGCCTTCGAGCACGCGCGTGAGCACGCCCTCGGCGAGCTCCCACACCTCGTCCGAGCCGATGCTCTTGCCCGGCCGCGTGCTGAGCTCGATCTTGACGTCGCTGAAGCCGAACGCGGCGTAGATGCGGTGCATGAACTGCACCACGCCGCGGACCTCTTCCTCGAGCTGTTCCGGCGTGCAGTAGATGTGCGCGTCGTCCTGGGTGAAGTAGCGCACGCGGAAGAGGCCGTGCAGCACGCCGCTCATCTCGTGGCGATGCACGCGGCCGAGCTCGGCCATGCGCAGCGGCAGGTCGCGGTACGAGCGTCGGCGGCTCTTGTAGATCAGCAGGCCGCCGGGGCAGTTCATGGGCTTCACCGCGTAGGGCTGCTCGTCGATCGTGGTGAAGTACATGTTCTCTTTGTAGTTGTCCCAGTGACCGCTGCGCTCCCAGAGCTCGCGCCGCAGGATCACCGGGGTACTGATCTCCTCGTAGCCGGCGCGCACGTGCTCGGCGCGCCAGAAGTCGACCATCGCGTTCCAGAGGCGCATGCCCTTGGCGTGGAAGAAGGGAAAACCCGGGCCTTCCTCGTGGAAGCTGAAGAGGTCGAGGTCGCGGCCGATGCGCCGGTGGTCGCGCTGGCGCGCGAGCTCGAGCGCCTCGAGGTACGCCGCCAGCTCCTCCTTGCTGGGGAAGGCGGTGCCGTAGACGCGCGTGAGCATCGCGTTCTTCTCGTCGCCGCGCCAGTAGGCGCCGGCGAGGCTGGTGAGCTTGAAGGTGCCGCTGCCGAGCTTGGTGGTGCTCGGCAAGTGCGGGCCACGGCACAAGTCGACGAACTCGCCCTGACGGTAAACGCTGATGATGGGCGCCGCGCCGCCTTCGGCCGCGGCCGCGGCGAGCAGGTCGCGGATCAGCTCGACCTTGAACTGCTGGTCGAGGCCTACGGGCAGGCCGGAGGGGCTCGCGGCGTCCGGGGCGGCCAGCGCCGTCGCGCCCGCCGGCCCGAACACCGCCAGCGCCTCGTCCGCCGGCAGCTCGAAGCGCTCCACCGGCAGGTTCTGGCTCACGACCCTGGCCATCTCCTTCTCGATGCGCGCCAGGTCGGCCTCGGCGATGGGCTCGGAGAAGGAGAAGTCGTAGTAGAAGCCGTTGTCGATCGTCGGCCCGATGGCGTACTTCACGCCCGGATACAGGCGCAGGATCGCCTGCGCCATGACGTGCGAGGCGGAGTGGCGCTGGATGTCGACGGCGTCGGGATCGTCGCCTTTGAGGGTGACGATCGCCAGGCGGTCGCCTTCGTGCAGCGACGCCGCGGCGTCCACCAGGAGGGTGACGTCCGGGTCGGCGGCGCGCGTGACGCGGCCCGCGATGGCGGCCTTCGCCAGCCGCGGGCCGATCGCCGCCGCCGCGTCGCGCACGGACGCGCCGTCGTCGAGCTCCAGAGGGGAGCCGTCGGGGAGGGTGACGTGCAGGGTCATGAGCGGACCGGTCCTTTCGTGCTGCGCGCCCGCGTACCTTGGCGGGGGCTGTTGACCGGGTGAGTCTACCCGCGCGGGCGGCGTCCAGTCGAGCGCGCGGCGCGGCGTCAGATGATCGGCTGCAACTCGTGCGAGAGGATGGCGCGCAGCTCCACCTTGGGGCCGGCGACGACGCCGCCGCGCGCGCCGGACCTGGCCTCGCCCAGAGCCAGGCGCGCCTTCGCCAGCAGTTCGACGGGGCTCTCCTCCTGCCCGGTCGCGCCGCCGCAAGCCGGCACGATGTCGAGGCGGTGCCGGCCCAGGACGACCGGTTCCACGGCCAATGCCAGCCGCAGGCGCGCGAGCGCCTCGGCAAGATCTGGCTCGCGCGTGTTGGGCATGACGACGAGGAACTCGTCTTCCGAGCAGCGGCCGAGTACGTCGTAGGGGCGCAGCGCGCTCCGCAGGCGACGGGCGACCTCGTGCAGCACCTGGTCGCCACCGGAGGCGCCCGCCAATTCCCGCGCCTCCTGCACCTGCGTGATGTGCAGGAGCCCGACGCTCAGCGGCGTCTTCTCGCGCGACGCGCGCTGCAGCTCCGCCTCAAGCCGCAGCAGGACGGTCTCGCAGTCGTCCACGCCGGTGATGGCGTCGACGGCGCCGCAGGCGCCGTCCTGACCGCCGTCGATCGTCGCGTCTCCCCACGGCAACTCGACGAGGCGCAGCCCGTAATCGACGCGCGTCAGCAGATCGGCCGGATCGGCCGGCATGAAGACGAAGTCGTTGGCGCCGGCCAGCAGCCCCTCGGTGACGTCGCGCTCGGCGCCGGCCGGCGTCACCAGGATGATGTACGGCGGGTGGCCGAGGTGGAAGTCGCGCATGATGCGGCACAGCTCGGGACCCTCGAGCCCGGGCAGATCCCAGTCCACGAGGGCGAGACGCGGCGGCTCACTGCGCAGCAGGATCTCGAGCGCGCGGGCGCCGTCGCCGGCCTCGATGGTCTGGACCTCGTGAGCGCCCAGCATCGCGCTCAACTCTCGCCGGGCCGCCTCGCTGCCGTGCGCGATGAGCACGTCCATGTCGCCGCCTCCCCACCCCGACTCGGTGCCGGCTCGCCATCCCTTTCGGGGGGAGTCGTCGCCCTTTGGCTTCCCGGCAAAGATGGGAACGAATGCCCAGGGTCGGGCGCGCCGACGACGCGTCAGGCTCACGCAGGTCGCGCGGCCTAGACGTATGTTCTAGACGGCCGCGGCGCACGTGTTGCCCGCCTTGGCGGCGCACGCGGGCGTCGGCGAAGCGGACCGCGCCGGCGGGCGCAGGCATACGGAGCGGGGCGGGCCGCCAGACGCCGGCC
>CAIWHY010000010.1 GCA_903912585.1 uncultured Thermoleophilia bacterium
GCCGCCCCGGGTCTGGCGGCCGTGAGCGGCGAGCGCCAGCGCGACGAGCTCTCGGCGCTGCTCGCGGTCGCGGATGCGCCGGCGGCCTTCCGCGACCTCGCCGTGTGGGGCGCGCTGCGCGTGGTCCTCCCCGAGCTCGACGGCCTGCGCGGCGTCGAGCAGAACCCGTATCACCACCTCGACGTCTTCGAGCACACGCTGGAGGCGCTCACCTACGTGCGCGGCGTGGTGGAGCAGCTCGGCGGCCCGGTGCACCTGGCGACGCCGGAGGACGCAGGGCTCGCCGGCGCCGCGCCGCTCGTGCCGGCGTCGTGGGCCGTGCTCCTGCACGACATCGGCAAGCCGGCGGCGCGCGTGGTCGACGAGGAAGGCCGCGTGATCTTCTGGCGCCACGACGAGGAAGGGCGGCGCATGACCGAGGGCATCGCCGCCCGGCTGCGCTTTGGCAAGCGCTTCGCGACGTACCTGGGCACGCTCGTGCGCCAGCACCTGCGGCTGGGCTTCCTCGTGCGCGAGCAGCCGCTCACGCGGCGCGCCCTGGCGCGCTATCGCCGCGACGTCAGCCCCTGGGTGTTCGAGTCGGTCGTGGTCTCGCTCTGCGACCGGCTGGCGACCCGCGGAGAGCGCACCTCGGCCCAGTCCCTGGCGAGGCACTATCGCCTGGCGCGCACGGTGTGGTCTGAGGTGAGCAAGGCGCCACCACCCCGGATCCTGAGCGGCGCCGAGGTGATGGAGCTCCTGGGCCTCGAGCCGGGCCCGGCCGTCGGCGAGGCCCTGCGGCTGCTCGAGGAGGAGGCCGAGGCGGGCGAGATCGCGACGCCGGACGAGGCGCGCGTCTTCCTGCGCGAGTCGTGGGACTCGGGCGCCGGCGACGAGGAGTGGAGCGCCGGAGAGTGCGGACCGCGTGGACGCGGCGGCGGCGCCCGGGACGGAGAGGGCGGCGCCCGGGGCCGAGGGGGCTGCGCCCGGGACGGAGAGGACGGCTGATGCCAGAGCTGCCCGAGGTCGAGACCGTCCGCCGGCGTCTGCTGACTTGCCTGCCGGGCCTGCTCGTGCGCGACGTGCTGCTCAACGACGCGACGGTGAGCGAGCAGAGCGAGCCCGAGCTGCGCGCTCTGCTCGCCGGCCGTCGCGTGACCGGCCTGCGGCGGCGCGGCAAGTACCTGATCGTCGACCTCGGCGCGCCGCAGCGCCCAGGCCGGCAGGCGGAGGAGCCCGCCGCCGCGGCCGCTTCGGCGGCGACGGCCGTGAGTCCGGCCGCTTCGGCCGCACCAGCCGCGAGTCCGGCCCTACCAGCCGCGAGTCCGGCCGCACCATCTGCGAGTCCGGCGGCCGCATCCGCCGGCCCGACGGTCGCCGTCATCCACCTGCGCATGACCGGGCAGGTGCTGTTTCGGCCCGGCCCGGCCGAGCGGCCGCCGCGCTTCGTGTGGTTGCTCGAGCCGCGCACGGAGCTGCACTTCCAGGACGTGCGCCGCTTCGGCCGGCTCTGGGCGTTCCCGCCGGCGCGAGAGGCGGAGTTCTTCGCCGGCATGGGCCCGGAGCCGTTCGGCGAGGACTTCACCGTGGAGTACCTGCGGCGCGAGCTGGAAGGACGCCGGGCGCCGCTGAAGTCGTTCCTCATGGACCAGCGGCGCATCGCCGGGGTCGGCAACATCTACGCCGATGAAGCGCTCTTCCGCGCGCGCCTGCACCCGCTGCGCGCGTCCGGCAGCATCGGGCCGCGTGAGGCGCGGCGTCTGCACGCGGCCCTGCTCGAGACCCTGCAGGCCGGCATCGACCACGAAGGCTCCTCGATCGAGAGCTTCGTGGACCCTGCCGGTGTCCGCGGCAGCTTCCAGGAGATCCTGAGCGTGTACCAGCGCACCGGCGAGCCGTGCCGCGTGTGCGGGACGACCCTGCGCCGCACGGTCGTCGGGGGGCGCGGCACGCACTTCTGCCCGCACTGCCAGCCGCGCCGCGGCGGCATGTCGCCGGGCTCGCGGCGCCTGCAGGGCAGCGAGACCCCGCCGCGCCCGGGGAAGACGGCCGGCGGCGGCCCGCCGGCCGTCTGAGCGCGGTATGGGCTCCGCCGCCTCGCCCCCGCCCGCCCGCGAGCTGCGGCCGGCCGCTCCCTCTCCGCCCGCCGCTCCGCGTCCGCCTGCGGGTCCGCCGCGGCTCTACGTCGTCCTCACTTACGTGCCGCGGAGCACCACCGTGACCATCGGTGCGCTCGGGCCCGTGCCTTTCGCGCGCGGCTGGTACGCCTACGTCGGCAGCGCCACGCGGGGCCGGCGGGCGCGCGTCGCCCGGCACCTCGCCGTCTCCAAACCGCTGCGCTGGCACGCCGACTACCTGTTCACCGCGTTCCCGCCGCGCCGGGCATGGCTCGTGGACGGCGGCGCCGGTGAGTGCGAGCTCGCCGCCGGGCTGGCGGCACCCCCTGGCGCCGGCCGCCGGCCGCCACGCTTCGGCGCCGGCGACTGCCGCTGCGCCGGGCACCTCGTGTGCTTCCCGCGCCGCCCGGGCCTTGCGGGGATCTCCGTGGCCGCCGGCGCAGCCGCTCGCGTGCGCGCCTTCCGCCGGTCCGCCGGATGACGACCGGCGGCGTCGCCTCTCTCGCCCGGCCGCCGGCCGCCTTCTTCAGCTTCCCGTCTTTCTTGCCGAAACTACCTATGTGGTACGGGAACGTCGGCTCCGATGCTCTCGTAGACCAACGTTCTACGGCGCGAGTGCCTCCGGCGCTCGCAGAGGGGATCGAGAGCCGACACCATGGACGGAGCGGCGCCACAGAGCAGAGCCAGGGGGTTCCGCATCGTCGCGACGCTGTTCATCGTCATGGTGACGGCCGGCATCTGCTACGGCGTGGCGCTGCCCCGGCCCGCGGCCGCCGGCGCCGAGCTTGCCGGCGTGTTCTCGAACGGTCCTCTCGCGATCGCCGGAGACTCCGCCGCGATCGATGCCCGGGGCCTGGCGCCGGGGCAGACGGTGACCGGGTCCGTCGTGCTCAGTAACGACGGCGGGTCGCCCGGGCGCTTCTGGCTGGGGTCGGACGTAGCCGCGGCCACGACCACCCCGGCAGGGAGCGACTTGAGCAGCGCGCTTCGCGTCGTCGTGACGGAGGTCGGGGGCGAGGGCCGCGCGCTTTACCGAGGCACGCTCGCTGGGCTCTCGGCCGTCGATCTGGGAACGTTCGCGCCGCGCGCTGTGCGCGTCTATCGCTTCGCCGTCACGCTGCCGCGGCAAGTCGCCGCGTCCATGGCCGGCGAGTCACTGTCCGTGAGGCTCCGCTGGACGGCGGTCTCGCCCAACTGAGTGGCCTCGCGGCGCCGGTCACCACCGGCCCGATGAGGTCCCCCGCCGCCCGGCTGGAGCGCTCGCCCAGCCGGGCGGTCTATGTCATTCAAGCCTCGAAGACCTGCCCGCGCGAAAAGCGCCCGGAGCGCACGGCGCACTCGCAAGGCTCGGTGGCAGGAGGACAGCCGCAGGGGTTTCCCCCTGCCGCCGCTCGCCAAGATCCACCGCACTGCGGCGGACTGAGTCGCCCGATGTCAGGCTCACCGCCGGCTCGCGTCCCACGATGCACAAGGAGGACCTTTGAAACGCACAAGACTGCTCGTCCCCGCTCTGTCGGCGCTCGCGCTGGCACTCGCGCTCGCCGTGATGCTGGCGGCCTGTGGGAGCTCGTCGCCGACTCCGGCGGCGACGGTCACCGTGACCGCCTCGCCGACGAGCCCCACTGCCTCGCCGAGCAGCGCCGCCTACACCGGCATGCCCACTGCGAGCGTCATCAAGCTGCAGAAGGGCCTGGCCGCCGCGGGACTCTACTCTGGCCCGATCGACGGCGTCTACGGACCGGCCACTGAAGCGGCCGTCAAGCAGGCGCAGGTGAAGCTCGGCGTCCCTCCCGACGGCATCTGGGGCCCCTCGACCTCCAAGGCCTACCAGGCCTACGTGCAGCAGCACGGCGGCGGCAAGCATCCCGATGCGTTCGTCATGCAGATGCAGGTCGACCTCGCCGACCTCGGCTACTACACCGGCAAGGTCGACGGCTACTACGGGCCAGGCACCGAGGCGGCCGTCAAGGCGTTCCAGAAGGACAACGGGCTGCCCGTCACCGGCGAGCTCGATTCCGCGACCGTCAATGCCATCAACAGGGCGGTCACGCAGACCGGCGCGACCGTGGCGCTGGGCGGCCCGGCGAGCGTCAGCCTCGGCTCCCAGGTGACCCTGAAGGTCACGGTCACCAACAGCGCCGGCTACAGCGGCGCGTCGACCGTCCAGTTCCTCCAGCAGCAGGGCAGCGGCTGGAAAGGGCTCGGCGGCGTCAACATCGTCTGGCAGGGAAGCAAGAGCGGCAGCGCCAGCCTCACGCTCACCAGCAGCGGTGGCAGCTCCAGCGCCTTCGTCTACAAGGCGACCTGGCAGCACGAGAACGGGCCCACCACGAGCAATCAGCTGACGGTCACGCGTACCAACTAGCAGCGCACGCCACGCCGCCCGAGAGCGCAGCGCGCTCGGGCGGCGTGGGCTCTCTAGTGTGGCCGGAGCCTCAGAGTGGACTCCAGATGGACTCCGGATCGCGTCCGGGTCTGGGCTCTCGAGTGCGACCAGCCGCCGGTCCTCGGCGTCCACTGCCTTCGCCGGACACGCGGCTACCTGCGCCTCCCCTTGCGATGCGCGCCCGGGACGGCGCGCGTGCCTCAGTTCGCCGAGACCTCGGCGGCGACCGCAGCGAGCAGAGCGACGCCGGCC
>CAIWHY010000011.1 GCA_903912585.1 uncultured Thermoleophilia bacterium
CGTGCGCGGCGGCGCCGCCGGCGGGCGCGACGCCGACGCTCTCCGCTACGAAAGCATCCGCGCCAGCGCCAGCTCCACCACGAGCCGGTCGCTGTGATTGACGCCGCCGGCCGACTCGAGCGTCGCCGGCGCGCGCCCGCGCAGGCCCGTCTCCGCCACCGCCAGCGCACCGTAGGCGCGCGCCAGGCGGCGGCGGTCGTACTGGCGCCGCTGGTCGAGGAGCTTCTTGGCGGCGAACGGGTGCACGCCGAGCTGCTTCGCCGCCGTGGACTGGTCGCTCTCGCCGAGCTGCGACGCGGCCTCGAGCATGCGCACGTGCCTCACGAGACTGAAGAAGACGGCGTTGGCGTCGTTGCGCGAGTCGCCTGAGGCGAAGATCGTCTCGAGCAGCGCGAAGGCCCGGGTGCGATCGCGGTGGCCCACGGCGTCCATGAGGTCGAAGATGCGCGCCTCGTCGTCGGGGACGCAGACCTGGCCGATGGCCTCGTCCGTCGCCTCATCACCGCGGCAGTAGACGGCGAGCTTCTCGAGCTCGCGTTCGAGCCGCTCAGCCTGCCCCGGCTCCTGGCCGCAGACGTCGAGGAAGTGCTTGGCCACCGCTCCGCTCATGGGCAGACGCATGGCCCGTGCCCGCTCGCGCACCCAGCCCGCCATCTCGTACTTCTTGGGCAGGTCGTAGGAGAGGATGCCGTCGCGTCCGACGAGCTTGACGACGGCCTTGCGCAGCGCGTCGGCCTCGGTGAACGACTCGCCTTCGACGGCGAGGCACGTGTCCGGCATCGGGTCGCTCAAGTAGGCGGCGAGGAGCTGGCGCGGCTTGGCCTTCCAGCGGTGCGCGTTGAGGACGAGCAGCAGCCTCGTGCCGAGCGTGAAGCCGGGCGTGGACGCGGCCTCGAGGACGGCCTCGGGCGAGTGCACGTCGGCGTCGAAGACGTTGATGTTGAGGTCGCCGCCGGTGTCGTCGGCGACGCGCCGCTTGAGGCGCGCGACGGCGCGTCTCACTTTGGGGCGGTCGTTGCCGACGATCAGGTACGCCGGCTTGAGGGGCGCGGGCTCGCTCATGGTCGCCGAAGGATAGCACGGCGTCGGGACGGCGACGGCCGGCGGCAGGCGGCGCGGGCGGCCGGCGCAAGCCGCCGGCGGCGGACGCCCGCTCACGCGGCCTTCGCCGTGAGGACGCGGAGCTGTCCGCCGACCAGTTCGATGGCGACGTCGCCGCGCTGGTCGGTGCGCAGCAGGGGCACGCCGTGGCGGGCCATGAGCGCGAGCATCTCCGGCGTCGGGTGACCGTAGGTGTTGGGACCGACGGAGACGACGCTGAGGCGCGGTGCGAGCGCCTCCAGCTCAGCGTCGTCGAAGCCGCCGCGGCTGCCGTGGTGCGGCAGTTCCACGACCGCGCACGGCGGCAGGTCCAGTCTGGCGAGCGCGTCTGCCTCGCAGTCGCCGGAGATGAGCACGTCGCTGCCGCCGAGGGCGGCGAGCACGACGAGCGCCGAGTCGTTCTCGCTCTGGTTGTCGGCCTCGCCGGTGGGCGGCGCGGACGGCAGCGCCTCGAGGCTCCAGCCTTGCCCGCCGACCTTCGTCGGCTGGATGCACCAGCGCACCGCCGTCCCCGCAGCGCTGAGCTCGCCGGCGAGGCGCGGCAGCGCCGACCCCTGCGGCGGCCGCGGCAGCAGCGCCGTCGTGATGGGGATGCTGCCCTCGACGTCGCTGAGCCCCGCCGTGTGGTCGGCGTGCCCGTGCGAGAGCACCAGGAGGTCGATGCGCTTGACGCCGTGCGCGCGCAGCTTGGCGGCGAGCGGCTGGGGCCCTGCGTCGACAAGGATCGTGGGTCCGTGTGGGATCTGCACGAGCGTCGCCGCGCCCTCCCCCACGCTGAGGAACGTGACCGTGGGGACGCCCGGCGGCGCGGCGCCGGCCGGCGCGAGCAGCAGAGTCGCGGCGACGAGCAGCGCCGTGCCGGCGACCAGGGTGACGCGCCGGCCGGGGTCGCGCACGAAGGCGGCAAAGCCCTGACCGGACCGCCTCGCCGCCAGCGCGACGGCCACCGCCTCCGCCGCGAACGCCAGCACGAGGACGAACCGCAGGCTCACGCCGCGCCATTCGTATACGGCCCACGGAAGCGCCGCGAACCAGTGCGCGACGCTGAGCAAGAAGCCGATGAACAGCCCGGCGGCGACGTTGACGGGCGCCGACAGCCAGGTGCCGACGAAGCCGAGCAGCAGCGACAGCATGCCGAGGAACATGATCGGGCCGAGGACGAAGCCGCCGATCAGGTTGGCCGGCACGCTCACCAGCGACGCCGACCCGAAGGTGAGCATCGAGATCGGCGCCGTGGAGAGGCTGGCCGCCGTGGTGATGCCGGCCTGCTCCGGCAGCGGCCCCGGCAGGAAGCGGTACATCCGCGTCAGGGGCCGCGCCAGCACCAGCAGGCCGGCGACGGCGCCGAACGACAGCTGAAAGCTGACATCGAAGAGGTTGTTGGGGTTGACGGTGAGCAGCCAGGCGGCCGGGGCCAGCCACAGCAGCCAGCCGTCGGAAGGACGCGAGGCGAGGATGGCCATCAGACCGATCACGCCGGAGACGCCGGCGCGCACGATCGAGGGCGAAGCCCCGGTGAGCACGACGTACGTGCAGACCACGGGCAGAAGGACCAGCGTCCGCGCCAGGCGCGGCACGGCGAGCAGCACGAGCGCGAACGACCACATGCCGCAGAGCAGCACGACGTTCTCGCCGGACACGGCGAGGATGTGCAGGAGCCCGCTGCGCCGGAAATCGCTGATCGACTGCTGGTCGATGGCCTGATCGTCGCCGAGCACCATGCCTTTGAGGACCTCGCTCACCGGCGGATGGACGCCGGCGCTGAGGTGGGCGCGGGAGGCGACCCGCAGGCGGTCGATGAGGCCGGCGAGCCCGCCGCGACGGCCGGCGATGCGCAGGTCGGTGAAGTACCCCTCGAGCAACGCGAACTCGCCGCGCCGGCGCAGGTAGCGGCCGTAGTCGAAGGCGCCCGGCTTCGGGGGCGGCAAAGGCTGGATGCGCACCGAAGCGACGTTGATGAGCGCGCCTTCCGTGAGCGCGCCGGTCGGATCCGGCGTGAAGCTCTGGCCGTCCTCGAGGCGCAGGCGCAGCTGCGCCGGCTCGGCGATGCGCGTGCCGTCGGCCGACTCGACCGCCAGCGCGAGCGTGACCTCGGCGTCCTTGACGGTCGGCAGGGCCGTCAGGACGGCCTGCAGGTCGACCGTCCGGCCGGTGAGGGTAGCGAGGCGCGACTCCGAGAGGTGCGCCAGTCGCGCCTCCGCCACGGCCAGGCCGGCCAGGCCGAAGATCGCGGCCAGAAGCGCGGCGACGGCACCGAGCCGGACCGCGGCAAGCCGGGCCTCGCCGAGCCGCGCTGCCGCGGACGGCCACGCCGGCGGCGCCCTGACCGCGCCGACCAAGGCCAGCGCGGCCATTGCTGCCGCCAGCAAGGCCGTCCACAGCGGCGGCCGCCAGGCGAGCGCCAGACAAAGCCCGCCGCAATAGGCCGCCAGTATGAGGTGGGGCGGCGCCAGCCTGCGCAGCATGACCGCTCAGACCGTGATGCTGTCTTTCATGGCGGCGAACTTGGCGTCGCCGATGCCGCTCACGTTCTTGATGTCGTCGATGCGCTTGAAGGGCCCGTTCGTGGTGCGATAGTCGATGATCTTCTGGGCCGTCGCCGGGCCGACGCCCTGGAGCGCGTCGAGTTGCTCGAGCGTCGCCGTGTTGAGATTGACCGGCGCCGCTGGAACGCTCGCGGAGGACGAACCCCCCGTCGCCGGGCTCGC
>CAIWHY010000012.1 GCA_903912585.1 uncultured Thermoleophilia bacterium
GCCGCCGCCGCCGGCGGCTGGGCCGTGTACGCCTACGTCGTCAACGCCGGCCCGCGCGTGCCTCATCTGGTCGGCGACGCCAGGCCGCACGCGCTCGCCGCCGTGCGCGACGAAGGCCTCAGGCCGGTCGTCCATCAGGGGTGGATCGACGGCGTCGACGCCGGCACCGTCGCGCGCCAGCGACCCCGGGCCGGCCAGAAGCTCGAGAAGGGTGCCCGCGTGGACCTGTGGGTGAGCATGGGGCCGCTCCACATCCAGGCGCCCGACCTCACGGGGCTGGGCGCCACCGACGCGGCGACCGTGCTGACGCAGCAGTCTCTCGGCGGCCACCGCCGCCGCGCGGCCACGCGCAAAGTCCCCGTCGGCAGGATCTACCGGCAGTCACCGGAGCCCGGCGCGACGATCGCGCGCGGCGACACGGTGACGTACTGGGTGAGCACCGGCCCGCCCATCCGCCCCGTGCCCGACGTCGTGGGGCTCTCCGAGGGCGACGCCAAGGCGGCGCTGGAGGCCGACGGTTTCACCGTGAACAGCGACCTCGTCGTCGGACTCGGCTCCGTGCCGGGAGATGTGGTGGCTCAGGACCCGGTGGCCGGCACGCGCCTGCGCAAGGGCGACGAGGTCGTGATCAAGGTCGCCGTCTTCTGAGGCGCGCCGATCCGGGACTGCGCGCCGCAGTTCAGCTGCTGTCCTGCTCGCTCCACTCCAGCACGGCGGCGCGGAACGACTCGGGCTCCTCGTACTGAGGGAGGTGGCCGCTGTCGGGCACGACGACGAGCTCGGCGCCCGGGGTCAGCGCAGCGATGGCGCGGGCGTGCGCGGGCCCGCAGATGAAGTCGAGCTCGCCGCAGACCACGAGCGTCTGGACGCGGATCGAAGGGAGCGCCTCGAGCAACTCGTCGTTGTCCTCGAAGACGTCCGTCGTGGCCGTCCACGGCCCCACCCCGAAACGGGCGTCACGGGCGAGGCGGGCGATGTGCGCCTGGGCGGCCGGGCGCTGCGGATAGGCGAAGTACAGCGGCCAGACGGCGCCGTAGCGCGCCTCCGCGTCCGGCCGCCGGATCCAGCCGGGGTCGTCCGATTCGTCCCACACGCGTCGCGCCTCCTCGATCCAGCTCGTGCCCGCGTGGCGCTCCAGGCCGCGCTCGAACTCGGCCTCGGCCTCGGGCGTCCTCGCCACCGCCGAGGCCGACCACGCGGCGATGGCGACGCAGCGCCGCGTCGCCTCCGGGAAGAGCGCCGCGTAGGTGAGGCAGACGGTGCCGCCCCAGGAGTGGCCCAGCAAGGTGACGGGGCCGAGCCCGAGCGCGCGACGCACCTCTTCGTAGAAGCGCGCCGTGCCTGCGGCCCGGTAGTCCGCAGGATCCTGCGGCGGCGGCGTCCCGCCGGTGCCGTGCGCGTCGACGAGGTAGCACTCGAAGCGGTCGCCGAGGAGCTCGCAGTCGGCGCGGCCCATGGCGGCGTTGAAGCCGGGGCCGCCCTCGAACCAGAGCGCCGGCGCGCCGCTGCCTGTGACCTCGTAGGTAGCCTCGCGGCCGTCGTCGAGCCGCACGGTGCGCACGCTCATCCGGGGCCTCCTTGCTCTGCTCGCGCCGGCACGGCTCCGCCTGTCAGCGCGACTCCGCCCGCAGTGTACCTCCGGCGCCCCTCAGCCCGTTCAGCCCGTGCGCCCCGGCCGCGTGCGCGGCTCCACGGCCGGGAGCTCCCAGGCATCTGGGCGCTGATACGAGAAGGGTCCGCCGCCCGCCCCGCCTGCCCCGCCGCGAGGATCGCTGCCGCCGCGCCCGCCGCCCGGCAGCGCCTCGCTGCGGCCGAGGACCTCGGTGAGGTCCATCACCTTGTGCGCGACCACCGCCAGGCCGTGCTCCTCGTCGTTCTGGAGCTCGCCCTCGACGAGCAGGTAGATGGCGTTCTTGAGCACGCGTCCGTACTTGAGGTAGACGTCGTTGAAGACCACGACCTGGCCCAGCTCCGTCTCGTCCTCGAGCGTGAGGAACATAGTGCGGTGACCGCTGCGGATCCAGGGCATCTGGGCGCGCTCGAGCACGCCGGCGACGCGCACGCGGCGGCCGTGGCGGACCTCGGGGAGCCGCCCCATGGGCGTGACGCCGAGCGCCTCGATCTGCGCCTGCACGAAGCGCAACGGGTGCGCGCTGACGTTGAGGCCCAGCAGCTCGAGCTCGATGCTCACGCGCCGCTGCGCGGGCCAGTCCGGGAGGAAGGTGAGCGGCCCCAGCTTCTCGTCGAGGGCGAGGCGCGGCTGGTCGAGGCCGTCGTCGGCCGTGGCGGGCAGCGCGGGCTGGTCGGCGCCGGCTTGCCTGCGTCCGGCCGGCCTGGCCCCGGCGTACAGCAGCGGCACCTGGGCGACGAGCTCCTCGCGGCGCACGCCGAGCGCGTCGAAGGCGCCGAGCCGCGCGAGGTTCTCCGTGATCTCGCGGCTCACGCGCGTGCGCCCGACGAAGTCGGCGAGCGAGACGTACGGCCGCGCCGGGTCGGCCGCAGGCACCGGCGACGGCTCCCCGACCCCCTCGCCCGCCCGGGAGCGGTGATCGGAGCCGTGCTCACCGCGGCCTTCCACGATTGCCCGCCGCGCCGCGCCGCTCATCTCCTTGACGTACGCCAGCCCCACGCGCAGCGCCGTGCCGCCCTCCTCGACCTCGAACCACTCGCCGCTCAGGTTCACGTCGAGCGGCAGCACCGCGAGCCCGAAGCGCCGCGCGTCGTTGAGCACCACGCGCGGCGAGTAGAAGCCCATGGGCTGGTTGTTGAGGATGCCGCAGTAGAACTCGGCGGGGTAGTGCGCCTTGAGCCACGCCGAGGCGTTGCAGACGATCGCGAAGCAGGCGGCGTGCGCCTTGTTGAAGCCGTAGGCGGCGAAGCCGCGGAGCTGGCGGAACACTTCCTCGGCCGCGCCTCGCTCCACGCCGCGCGCCACCGCCTTCGCGACGAAGGTGCGGCCGATCTCGTCCATCTCCTCCATGGAGCGCTCGTGCGTCATCGTGCGCCGCAGCAGGTCGCCCTCGGCGAGGCTGAAGCCGGCCACCGCGGCCGCCACCTCGATGACCTGCTCCTGGTAGACGATGACGCCGTAGGTGCGGCGCAGGATGCGCTCCATCGCAGGGTGCGGCACGGTGACCGGCTCGCGCCCGTGCCGCCGCCGGATGAACGGCGCGATCATGTCGGCCTGCAGCGGCCCCGGGCGGAACAGCGAGATGGCGGCGATCACGTCCTCGAAGTCGCGCTCCTGCAGGCGCGTGGCGAGGTTGCGCTGGCCCGAGCTCTCGAGCTGGAAGAGGCCCACGGTGCGGGCCGAGCGGATGAGCTTGTAGACCTCGGGGTCGTCGCGCGGCAGCTCCCAGGCGCTGACCTTCTCGCCGGTGCGCGCCTCGATGCGGCGCACGGCCTCGGCGATGGCGGAGTGCATCTTGAGGGCGAGGATGTCCATCTTGACGAGGCCCAGCGCCTCGACGTCGTCCTTGTCGAACTGGGTCACCACGACGCCCTTGGCGGCCCACTGCAGCGGCACGCGGTCGGTGAGCGGGTCGCGCGAGAGGATGAACCCGCCGAGGTGGGTGCCGAGGTGCGCGGGGAATCCGGAGAGGCGCTCGGCGACGCGCACCAGGCGGCTGTAGTGCGGGTCCTGGAACTCGTGGTCGGTGAGCTCGGGGCGCTCGGCGAGCATCTCCCCGAGCTTGGCGGCGCTGCCCCAGGGCACGCGCTTTGACAGGCCGTTGACCTCGTCCGGCGTGAAGCCGAAGGCGCGGCTGGCGATGCGCACCGCCGAGGGCGCACGCACGGTGTTGACGGTGGCGACCATGGCGACCTTGTCGTGGCCGAAGCGCTCGTAGATGAACTGGATGACCTCGTCGCGGCGCGCCGAGCAGAAGTCGATGTCGACGTCCGGCATCTCGCGGCGCGCCGGGTTGAGGAAGCGCTCGAAGAGCAGCTCGTTGGCGATGGGGTCGGCGTCGGTGACGCGCAGCACGTAGCTGACGATGCTGTTGCCGGCGGAGCCGCGGCCGGAGTAGTAGATGCCGCGGCCGCGCGCGAACTCGACGATGTCGTGCACGGCGAGAAAGTACTCGGCGAAGCCGAGCTCCTCGACGACCTTGAGCTCGCGCTCGAGGCGCGCCGTGACCTCGGCGGTGAGCGGCCGGTAGCGCTCCGCGGCGCCTTTGAAGCAGCGCTTCCAGAGCAGCGAGAAGGCGGTCTCGCCGGGCGGCAGCGGGTAGGCGGGGAAGAGGAGCCGCCCGAGGCCGAGATCGAGGTTGCAGCGGGCGCCGATGCGCGCCGCGTTCGCGTAGGCCTCCGGGTAGCGCTGGAAGAGGCGCCGCATCTGCGCCGGGCTCTTGAGGTAGAGCTCGGCGTTCTTGCGCCCCAGCGGGTTGGGCAGCGGCTGGTTGGCGGCCTCCGCGGCGAGCACGTCGTGCAGGCCGGCGTCGGCCTTGACCGTGTAGTGCACGTCGCCCGTGGCCACCGTGGGCAGGCGCAGCTCGTGGGCGAGGAGGTCGAGGGCGCGCAGCGAGGCGCCGGAGTCCGGCAGCAGCTCGTGCTGCAGCTCGACGTAGAACTCGCGTCCGAAGATGTCGCGAAAGACGGCGGCCGCGACGCGGGCGCCGGCCTTGTCCCCGGCCAGGAGCCGCGACCAGACCTCGCCGCGGCGGCAGCCGCTGAGCGCGACGAGGTGGCCGCCGTGCTCGGCGAGCGTGGCGAGCCGGGCCAGCGGCGGCTCGCCTGGGTGCCCGAGGTGGGCGGCGCTGACGATGCGGCAGAGGTTGCTCCAGCCCTTGTAATCACGGGCGAGGAGCACCAGGTGGTGGCCGCCGGCGCCGGCGGCGTTGGCCGCCGACGGGGGCATCGTGGCCGCTCCGGTGAGGTGCCGGATGCGGCCGTCGGGGCTCGGGTGAGCCGCCGGTGCAGCGTCCGTTGCTCTGGCCGGCGCATCGGTGCCTGGCGACCACGGCCGGCCGTCGGCCCCCACGGCCGGCTCCACCGTGAGCTCGACGCCGACGATGGGCTTGATGCCGGCCGCCTTGCAGGCCTGGTAGAAGCGCACGGCGCCGTACAGGCCCTCGTGGTCGGTGGCCGCCAGGGCCGGCATGCCCATGCCGGCGGCGGCGGCCACCAGTTCGGGGATGCGGCAGGCGCCGTCGCCGAACGAGAAGCTCGTGTGCGCGTGCAGGTGGACGAAGCTCAACTCAGCACCTTCTCGAGCGCCCAGGCCTTGCCGATGCGGTCGTAGCGCAGGTCGACCACGCGCCCCCCGGCGCGCACGCGCCAGTACGAGCGGCTGATGTGGCCGTCGTCCTTCCACCAGCCCGTCTCGACGACCCACGTGTCGAGCACGCGCTCGACCTGGTAGCGCCGGCGCCGCCACACGAAGGTCACCGGGCGGCGTTGCAACTCGTCCCAGACCACGGCGACCGGGACCGCCTGGCCGTCGGGCCCCGGGCGGCCTTCGCGGGCCCGGCCGTTGGGGCCCGGCGTGTCGCTGGAGGTGGCTCCGCCGCGGGACATGTGCTGCTCCTGGTGGGGGCTGATGCCGGATCGTGCGAGGACCCCGACTGTAACACGAACATATGTTCGTGTAAACGCCGGACGGAACCGGCGCCTGCAGGCTCCGAACGGGCGCTTGACGGGGCGCAAGGCCGGCGCCGCGCAGGCTCTGAGCGCGGTTCCGCATCGGGCGCCGGCGGGTCTCCGCCGGAGCCCGGCGCGGCTTTCGTGCTTGACCGGGCCGCAGGACGTAGCAGAATGGTGGCGGCGCGCACCCGCGGCTCCGGCAGTACCGGCGTGGCGGTCAAGGCGCCCAACCGGGGCCAAGGCGAAAACGGGGGGCACAGATGACCAGGCCACGACCACGCACGACGCTCGTCCTGCTCTTGATCGCGGGCCTGCTGCTCGCCGCGGGCCTGGTCTGGGGCATCGGTTCGGCGACCGCCTCGAGCGCCTCGCCGTCCGCCGCCGCCTCGCCCTCCGGGGGCACCGTCGTCTACAAGGTCGGCATCCTCACCGAGCCGGACAACCTCAACCCCTTCATCGGGTACGTGTGGTCGTCCTACGCGATCTGGTACCTCACCTACGAGCCTCTGGTCGGCTACAACTACGGCACGCTCACGCCGGCCAAAGGCGCGGACGCCACCGGCCTCGCCACCGACTGGTCGGTGACCCCGGACGGCAAGACGTGGACCTTCACGATCCGCAAGGGCGCTACGTGGAGCGACGGCGTGCCGCTCACGGCCTCCGACGTCGCCTTCACCTACAACTACATCATCAAGAACAACCTCACCAACTGGACCACCTACACGCAGGGCATCAAGCAGGCGGTGGCCGTGAACGACACCACGGTCCGCATCGAGTGCTCGCAGCCCAAGGCCGACATGCTGAGCGTGTACGTGCCGATCGTGCCCGAGCACGTGTGGTCCAAGATCTCGGGCAAGGCGGCGGCGTCCAGCTACCCGAACACGCCGCCCTACGTCAGCTCCGGCCCCTTCAAGTGCGTGGAGTGGAAGAAGAACAGCTACGTCAAGCTCGTCGCCAACGACAACTACTGGCGCGGGCGCCCGCACATCGACACGCTGCTCTTCGACTACTACACCAACGCCGACACCATGGTGCAGGACCTCAAGGCCGGCACCATCGACGGGTGCACCGGCATCCTCGACGCCCAGTACCGCCAGCTCAAGGGCCAGCCCGGCATCGAGGCGCGGACCATCCGCACGAACGGCTTCGACGAGCTCGCCTTCAACACGTACTCCAGCGGCCCGAGCAAGGGCAACCCGGTGCTCAAGGACGTCAAGTTCCGCCAGGCTCTCAACTGGGCGATCGACAAGGACCGGATCTGCGAGCTCGCCTACGGGGGGCACGCCACGCCTGCGACGACGGTGATCACGGCGGACTACTACAAGGATCCCGACTGGCACTGGCAGCCGTCGGCGGACGTCAAGTACGGCTTCGACATCGCCAAGGCGGGTCAGCTGCTCGACGCGGCCGGCTACCCGCTCAAGAACGGCGTGCGCGTCGACAAGCAGGGCAAGCCCATCACGCTGCGCCTCTGGTCGCGCACCGAGTCCATGACCAGCCAGAACGTCGGTCGTCTGATCACCGGCTGGTTCCGCCGGCTGGGGCTCAAGATCACGCTGCAGACGATGGACGACGGCAGCCTCAGCAACGCCATCTACAACAAGACCGGCGGCAAGCTCGACCCCGATTACGACATGTTCCTCTGGGGCTGGTACAGCGACCTCGACCCGGGCTCGATCCTGTCCTTCTTCACCACGGCGCAGATCGGCAACCAGAGCGACTGCGGCTACTCGAACCCCCAGTACGACCAGCTCTTCAACGAGCAGGCGCGCACCATCGACCCCACGGCGCGCAAAGCGCTCATCGACCAGATGCAGCAGATCCTCTACCGGGACTCGCCGTACATCGTCACCACTTACTCCAACGACCTCGAGGCCTTCAACACCGCCAAGTGGCAGGGCTATGCGGCGTCGCCGGCGGTCATCGGCAACGTGCTGTTCCCGCCCTACGGCAACGCCGGCTCCGAGAACTTCCTGCTCATCCGGCCCAAGGTCGGGGCCACGACGACGAGCAGCAGCGGCAGCACGCCGCTCATCGCCGCCGTGGTGGCCGGCGTGCTCATCGTGGTCATCGTGGTCGTGTTCGTGGTCCGCGGTCGCCGGCAGAGGAGCGTGGAGGAGTGAGCCCGGCCTAGGCAGGCGCTACGCCCGGATGTAGCATTCCGCTCGTGAAAAGCAGCTTCGCGCGCGCCGCCGGGGCGGCGGCGGGCGCGTGTCCACGGGAAGAGGGGGACGCATGAGCCATGCCACCGAACGCAGAGGTCGCCGCCTGCGCGCGACCATCGTCTTGTCCGCACTCCTGGCGACCGCCGGCCTGGTGTGGGGCATCAGCGCGGCCATCGCCGCCAGCAGCAGCCCGACGCCGGCGCTCCTCGGCGCCAGCGGCGCACCGACGCCGGCGGCATCGGCCACGCCGCTCACCCTGCGCCTCGGCACGACCTTCGACGCCGACAACCTCAATCCGTTCATCGGGTACAGCGGCACGTCCTACGAGATCTTCCACCTCAACTACGACTTCCTCGTGGGCTACGCGCCGGACCTGTCGCCGCGGCCCGAGCTGGCGACCAGCTGGACTACCTCGGCGGACGGCAAGACCTGGACCTTCCAGCTGCGTCAGGGCGTGAAGTGGCAGGACGGCCGGCCGTTCACCTCGGCCGACGTCGCCTTCACCTACGACCTCATCATCAAGAACAGCCTCACGGCCTTCACGAGCTACACCAACAACATCATCAAGGTGGTGCCGCAGGGTGACTTCGCCGTCCAGATGATCTGCGCCAAGCCCAAGGCCAACATGCTGCGCCTGTGGATCCCCATTTTGCCGCAGCACGTCTGGGCCAAGGTGCCGGTGGCGAGCCTGACGACGTCGTTCATCAACAAGCCGCCGATCATCGGCACTGGGCCCTTCCAGACGACCGAGGTCAAGAAGGGCGAGTACGTCAAGCTGGTCAAGAACCCGGACTACTGGGTCAAGGGCAAGCCGACGATCGACGAGCTCGTGATCCAGATCTACCAGAACCCGGACACCATGACCCAGGACCTCAAGACCGGGACGCTGGACTACGCCATGGGCATCCCCACGGCCGAGTTCACGGCGCTCAAGAGCCAGCCGGGCATCACCGCCAACGCGGCCGACATCAAGTACTTCGACGAAGTCTGCATGAACTGCTACGCCAACTCGAACTCGCTCGGCAACCCCGTGCTGCGCGATCCCCGGTTCCGCCAGGCGATCAGCTGGGCCGTGGACAAGCAGAAGATCGTCGACTTCGCCTACGGCGGCTACGCCAAGGTAGGCCAGGGCATCATCACGCCGGACGTGCCCACCTACTACTGGACGCCGCTGCCGGACATCACCTTCGGCTTCGACCTCGCCAAGGCCGGCCAGATGCTGGACGCCGCCGGCTACCCGCTCAAGAACGGCGTCCGCGTCGACAAGCAAGGCAAGCCCATCGTGCTGCGTCTCTGGGCGCGCTCGGACGACGTGCCCAGCCAGAACTCCGGCAAGCTCATCACCGGCTGGTTCCGCAGCCTGGGCCTCAAGATCACCTACCAGGTCCTCGACTCCACCACCTTGAGCGACGCGCTCTACAACATGAAGGGCAAGACCTACGCCCCCGATTTCGACATGTACATCTGGGGCTGGGGCGAGTACGTGGACCCGGACTACATCCTCAACGTGTTCACCACGGGCCAGATCAACGGCTGGAACGACAGCGTGTGGTCGAACGCCGAGTACGACAAGCTGTACGCGCAGCAGGCACAGACCATCGATGCGCACCAGCGCAAGCCCATCGTCGACAAGATGGTCCAGATCTACTACGAGTCGGCGCCCTACATCGTCACCAACTACGAGCAGCAGCTCGAGGCCTACAACACCGCCAGGTGGGTCGGCTGGACGCACGTGCCGCCGCCCGCCGGCCCGGTGGCGTTCGCGAACGACAACATCGACACGTATCTGAACCTCAAGCCCAAGGCGGCGGCGACGACCACCACCGGCAGCAGCAACAGCACGCTGATCTACGCCCTCGTCGCCGTCGCGGCCGTGGCCGTCGTCGTCGTGGCGCTGTTGCTCCTGCGCCGCGGCCGCGGCAAGGCCGTCGAGGAGTAGGGGCCGCTCAGGCGCCGGCGGGCGCAGCCGCTGCCGGCGCCGCGC
>CAIWHY010000013.1 GCA_903912585.1 uncultured Thermoleophilia bacterium
GCCCATCACATGGAAGACCTCTACCAGGCCGGCGGGGTGCAGGCCCTGATGAGGCAGCTCATCGCCGCCGGCCTGATGGACGGCTCGGCGCTCTCGGTCGCCGGCGGCACCATCGCCGCCGCCGTCGGCGGCGCGCGCGTGCTCGACGCCGACGTCATCCGGCCGCTCGACAAGGCGTATCACGCCACCGGCGGCCTCGCCGTGCTGTTCGGCAACCTGGCCCCCGACGGCGCCGTGGTCAAGGAAGGCGCGGTGGCCGACGAGATGCTGTGCCACAGCGGCCCGGCCCAGGTGTTCGAGAGCGAGAAGGACGCCGTCGCGGCGATCGCCGCAGGCGACATCGTCGACGGCTCGGTCGTGGTCATCCGCGGCGAGGGCCCCAAGGGCGCGCCGGGTATGCCCGAGATGCTCAGCGCCACCTCGATGCTCGCCGGCCAGGGCCGCGACAAGGACGTGGCGCTCATCACCGACGGCCGCTTCAGCGGCGCCACGCGCGGCGCCGCCATCGGCCACGTCGCGCCGGAGGCTCACGCCGGCGGCCTCATCGGCCTCGTGCAGGACGGCGACACGATCAGCATCGACATCCCCGCTCGCAGCCTTGCTCTCGAGGTCCCGGAAGAGGAGATCGCGCGGCGCAGGGCGGCATGTCCGCCCTGGAAACCGCGCGCAGGCGTAACGGGGTATCTGGCCCGCTACGTCAAACTCGTCTCCGGCGCGGAGAAGGGAGCAGTCCTCAGATGACAGCAGACAAGAAGATGAAGGGATCGCAGGCGCTCGTGGCCGCCCTCGAGCACGAGGGCTGCGAGGTGATCTTCGGCTATCCGGGTGGCGTCGCGATCCCGTTCTACGACGCGTTGTACGACGCCAAGAACCTGCGTCACGTGCTGGTGCGGCTCGAGCAGGGCGCGGCCCACGCCGCCGACGGCTACGCGCGCGCCACCGGCAAGGTCGGCGACTGCACGGCGACCAGCGGCCCCGGCGCGACGAACCTGGTCACGGGCATCGCGACGGCCTACCTCGACTCGACGCCGCTTGTGGCGATCACCTGGCAAGTGCGCAGCGACCTGATCGGCACCGACGCCTTCCAGGAGGCCGACATCACCGGCATCACGCTGCCGATCGTCAAGCACTCCTACCTGGTGAAGAGCGCAGCCGAGCTGCCGCGCGTGGTGCACGAGGCCTTCCACATCGCTTCCACCGGCCGTCCCGGCCCGGTGGTCATCGACATCCCGGTCGACGTCGCCCTCGGCGAGCTCGCGTACCACGACGCCGACACGATCGACCTGCCCGGCTACCGGCCCACCTTCAAGGGTCACATCAAGCAGATCCGCGCCGCCGCGAAGGCGATCAACGAGGCGCAGCGCCCGGTGCTCTACCTCGGCGGAGGAGCGATCGCCTCGAGCGCCGCTCCCGAGATCCTGCGCCTCGCAGAGCTGCGCCGGCTGCCGGTGGCGACGACGCTCATGGCGCTCGGCGCCTTCCCCGAGACGCACGAGCTCTCGATGGGCATGCTGGGCATGCACGGCACGGTCACGGCCAACTACGCCGTGCACGAGTGCGACCTGCTCATCAACCTGGGCGCGCGCTTCGACGACCGTGTGACCGGCAAGCTCAAAGCGTTCGCGCCGCACGCCACGGTGATCCACGCCGACGAGGACCCGGCGGAGATCGGCTAGAACGTGACGCCGCTGATCCCCATCGTCGGCGACGCCAGGCACGTGGCCGCCGGGCTGGTCAAGGAGCTCGAGGGCATGGAATGGACGCCGGAGCGCACCTCCGAATGGCTGGCGCGCATCGCCCAGCGCAAGGCGGAGTTCCCGCTTCACTACGAGGACCCCAAGGACGGCAAGCTGGCGCCGCAGCTCGTGATCCAGGAGATCGACCGCATCCCGGCGCACGACGCGATCATCTGCACCGACGTCGGCCAGCACCAGATGTGGGCGACGCAGTACTACACCTACACGTATCCGCGCCAGTTCGTGAGCTCGGGCGGCCTCGGTAC
>CAIWHY010000014.1 GCA_903912585.1 uncultured Thermoleophilia bacterium
CAGCCCTCGCAGCACTCGGCGGTCATCCTCGCGCTGGGCGATGCGACCCGGACGATCGTCTGGCTGCCGCAACCGATGGCGGACGCGCGCATGATCGAGCGGCTGCCGGACTTCCTTGAAGGCGTCGACGTCGCCCTCCTCGACTCGACCGATGAAGCCCTGGCGACGGCGGCGCTCGACGAGTGCGAGAGGCGGGGAGTGACGACCGTCCTCGACACCGGGTCCGGGCGGCCCTGGACGGCGAGCTTGCTGGGGCGGGCCGACCACGTGATCGCGCCCGAGAAGTTCGTGCTGAAGGAGACGGGGCACCCGGTGGAGCGGGCGGCCCCGGAGCTCTGGGGCGGCTCCTGCCGCGCCTTGTTCGGCGTGACCCAGGGGCCAAAGGGCGGCGTGTTCACGACGGGGAAAGGCCCCGAGCGCCTGGAGCGGTGGGACGCCGCTCCGGTCACCGCCGTGGATTCCTGCGGCGCCGGCGACACCTTCCACGGCGCCTACGCCTGGGCGGTGGCGACGGGCCTGCCGCCGGCCGAGTGCTTCGCTATCGCCGCCTGGTCCGCGGGGCTCAAGATCTCCCAGATCGGCAACCAGGGCATCCCGACGCTGGACCAGCTGGAGAGCGCACGCCGGGCAGCCTGCCCGGGCACGGGCGTGTGACCGGCGAAGGCGGCTGAAGGCGGCTGAAGGCGGCGAGATCTAAGTCCGGCGTCGTCGCGATTCAAGTCCGGTGGCGCCGCTTCCGATGGCTGTATGGTGATTCCGGGCGCCGCGGAGGGCGCCGCCAAGACGATTCCCGGGGCTCTCGGGGGGAAGTGGGGCCGCAATGCGCCGCAGATCAACGTATCTTGTCTTGTTCGTCCTCGCAGTGGTGGCCGCCTCGCTGGCAGTCGGCGTAGCACGGGCGTCCGCGCTCAGCTACACGCCTCCGGCGTACTACGCGACCGGCGGCGAGTCGATCTCAGTCGCGGCCGCCGACTTCAACGGCGACGGCGTCAAGGACCTGGCGACGGCCAACGCGTACTTCAACACGGTGAGCGTTCTCATCGGCAACGGCGACGGAACGTTCGCCGCCACGACCGATTTCGCCACAGGCTCCGTGCCCATCTCGATCGCCGCTGGCGATTTCAACGGCGACGGCAAACGGGACCTGGTGACAGCCAATGAGGAGGACTACACTGTCAGCATCCTGCTCGGCAAAGGCGACGGCGCCTTCCAGGCCCATGCCGACTATGCCACCGGCGCCTACCCCGAGTCCGTAGCAGTGGGCGATTTCAACGGCGACGGCAAGCAGGACCTGGCGACCGCCAACCGCATCACCGACACCGTCAGCGTCCTGCTTGGCAACGGCGACGGCAGCTTCGCCGCCAAGACCGACTTCGCCACCGGCACCTACCCCGCGTCCGTAGCAGTGGGCGATTTCAACGGCGACGGCAGGCCGGACCTGGCGACGGCCGACTACAGGAGTGCCGCCGACACCGTCAGCATCCTGCTCAACGACGGCACGGGCGCCTTCCCGAGCCACGTGGAATACGCCACCGGGAGCGGGCCCTTCGCACTTGCGGTCGGCGACCTCGACGGCGACGGCAAGCTCGATCTCGTGGCGGCCGACGTCGGTGGCGCATTCGCGACCGATCGCTCCGGTCAAAGGCGGATCTACCGGCCGTTCGACGCCGGCGTGGGTGGCGTCAGCGTCCTGCTTGGCAACGGCAACGGCACCTTCCAGGGGAAGACCGACTACCCCGCCGGATTGGCTTCCTCGGTGGCCATCGGCGACTTCAACGGCGATAGCAAGCCGGACCTGGCGACGGCGAATCCCTACAACTACGGCGTCGCCGTCCTGCTCTACACCCAGTTGCCCAAGGGGACGATGACCATCGATGAGGGCGCCGCCGCCACAAAGGTGCGGCTCGTGCGCATCGACTCCGCGGCTTCCTACGCCGTCGCGATGCGCTTGCGCGATGCCGGCGGCACCTGGAGCGCCTGGCAGCCCTACGCAGCGCAGACCTCCTGGACCCTGCCCGCCGGAGACGGCGCCAAGAGCGTGGACGTGCAGTACCGCAACAGCGACGGCGACTCGGCGGTCGTCAGCGCCTCCATCCTGCTCGACACGGTGGGCCCGCGCACCCAAGGCGCCAAGGTCGTCGCGCATCGCAGCAAGCGCGTGACCTTCCGCATCCGCATCAAGGACGCCAAGCCCGGGAGCCCGACGACCTCGACCGACCCGGCAATGCCGGTGACGATCAAGATCCGCAACCTGCGCGGCGTGCTCCTGCGCACGATCACGGCCACGGCGCCTTTCGCGACCAACGTGCAGGTGAAGCTCACCTGGAAGAAGTGCGACCTGCGCGCGGGCCACTACACCTTCAAGGTCTGCGCTTGCGACCTCGCCGGCAACTGGTCGGCGCGGACGCAGTTCAACACACTGATCGTGAAGTAGAGCGACGGCGCCGCCGAGCGGCCGACGAAGGCACTGGCGAGGGCGGGGGCGCGAAAGCCTCCCCGCCCCCGCCCCCGCTCGCCGGTCGGCTCTGGCGGGCATGCGCCCGCCAGACGGGCGCGTCGTGACCTCGCGCCATACCTACGCGGTCGTGGGCCGCCGGCACCTTGCATCCTTGGCGCGTGTCGAATGCCGTCGACCCTCGCGCGAAGTGGGTACGCGTTCTATAGTCGCCATGAGCACCATCATCGCCGTCCGCACGACGAGGGCAGCGGGCGGCCCGGGCGACTTGAGGGGGTTCCATGAAGAAGTTCACGCTCACTCTCTGCCTCGTACTCACCGCCGTCCTGGTGCTGCCGAGCGTCGCCAGCGCCAAGACGCCGACGCTCAAAAGCCTCGCCAAGACCGTGGCCGCGCTGCAGAAGAAGGTCAGCGCGCAGGCGACCACCATCGCCGGCCAGGGCACGAAGATCACCGCGCTCTCCAGCGACCTGCAGATGGCCA
>CAIWHY010000015.1 GCA_903912585.1 uncultured Thermoleophilia bacterium
GGGCGCCAGCCAGGTGCAGCCGGCCTCTGCGGCCACGAAACGCTCGCCGCTCTGCGTCTCCTCGTCGACCAGCGTCCGCCAGTACGACGCGCCGTGCGCGGCCGCGAAGGCCTCGCTGCGCTCCCACACCAGGCGCAGGAGCCACGGCGCGGCGGGCCCGCCGAACACCTGGAAGTGCGGGTGCACCATGCTCGCGCCGGCCGGCAGCATGTGGTTGCAGCAGAGCTCCAGATGTTCGAGGCCGGGGTAGGCGCTCTCGGCGCGGCCCATGAGCTCCACCGCCGCGCCGATCCCCTCTTCCAGAAGATCGGGCGTGAACTGGGAGGGCCGCAGGAAGTGCTCGCCCGGGAAGGTCACGACCGAGTGCACCGCCGCGAGCGGGAAGAGGTTGGGGAAGACGAGCGCGCGGCCTCGCTGCAGACGGCCGCCCGGCACAACGTCCTCGGGGTAGCGCGGCGTGGTCGCGAGCACCTTCTCGGGGCAGAAGAAGCAGCCCTCGCGCGTGCGCGCTGCCAGCTCGTCGGCGTGCCCCCAGTCGGTCTTGCCGTAGAACATCTCCTCTTTGGTGGCGAGCTCCGAGGAGCTGACGGCGGTCATGCCGGTGAGCGGGTCGCGCCGCACCTCGATCGTCTGGTCGGCCAGTTCCATGCCCGCCAGGGGGCTGAAGAAGGTCGCCGTCTCTACGCTGCGCTCGAACTCGATGAGTCCCATGTCGATCCCCCAGACGCGCGATGGATTGAAGTCCTGGGGAGATGCTACGCCCGGAGCCATTCCAGCGCCTCGTCGCGATCAGGGAACGCGCGCCTTGAGGCGACGGTCTCGGCAGCCGTCTCGAGATCAGCGGCTCGATCCTGCTCTTCGAGGGGTGCGGTGTGGTCGATCGTCCGCGTCGCCCGGCGGCGGGAGTACGGCTACCGGGTGTGGGCCCACGTGCTCATCGCCGCCGGAGCCGTGGTGCTCGCCGCCCTCGGCTCGCGCGCCCGGCTCGGCAACACGGCCGGGCTGTACCCGGCGGAGATGGTGGCCGCGGCGCTCATGCTCGCCGGCTTCCTGCTGGCGGACACCCTGGACAAGGGCGCGCGCCAGGCGCGCGCCGATCGCCGGGCGGCGGTTGGGCAGCCGCCAGCTGGGTAGTGGCCTTCCGACAGGCGATGCCTGGATCGGCAGGCCGCGCATCGCACCGCTCTCTACGTGGCTTTGGGTGAGGCGCGGCGTGTTGTAGGGTGCCTGTTCGTATGGAGCGCAGTCGCAAGGAGGGGAGCGTCGACGTGCGACGCATGAGCCGAATACTCGTGCTGATGGCAGTGACCATCGCCATCCTCGTGTCCGTCGCCGCCGCTCCGGCAGCGGCGACCACGATCATCTCGCACAAGACCATTCGTGACGCCGTCATCCCCGCAGGAACCCACGATCGCATCTACGATCATGTGACCTTCGTCGGGGGAGGGATCGACAGGGCGGTCCTCTCGCTCTCGAAGGCCTGCCACGACATCACGTTCCGTGACTGCACGATCGCGTCTGGCCTCTGGAACGGCATCACAATCAACGACAGAGGCGGCGACATCTACGACATCACCTTCGTGCGCTGCCGCATCCTGTCCCAGCAGCGCATGGGTCTGGAGTGCACCAGCCGGCCGACGAGCAGCACAACGGGCTATCACGGCATCAGGGTGCTGCAGTGCGTCTTCGCGCCGCAGGGCTCAGAGGCCATCTCGTTCGACGGCGGCCCAGGCTGCGTGAACAACGTGGTCGACCATACGACCATCAGAGGTGCCGGCATCAACCCGGCGCTACCCTACGGATCCGGCTTCGAGTGCAACGGGGTGTCCCGCTTCCGCTTCACCAACAACAAGGTGTACGCGTGTCGCCAGGCGCTCCTCAATCTGCAGATGCATTCAGTGATCGACTGTGGGTGGGTCTTCACCGGCAACCATCTCGACGCGACGGTTCATGTCCAGAAGGTCCCGATGGAGCCGCTGGCGCAGGTCGTCTCCGGCGAGGGCATCTGCGGCGGCGTCTTTCGCGACAATGTCGTCACGTCCGACCGCCCCGGCGGCGGCGTGGCATGGTTCGGGGACTGCCACGGCATGGACTGGCGCTCGACGAGCTGGCACGATGCGCGCGGTGGGCTGTACGTGCGGCCCTATCAGCAGAACGGTTCTTCAAGGAATCGGTTCTAGATCTCCGCGAGGCCTCAGTCCCGCTAGAGCGACGTGAGCGCCGCGACCCTGCCGAGCATCTCCGGGCGGAAGTCCCACAGCCACGACAGCTCGATCACGTCCGGGTTGTTGCACTTGGTGCACGCGGCCGAGCGCTCGAGCATCCGTGCGTAGCGTCGCGAGGCGAAGAGGCCCGAGAGCGGCTCGCCGGCCGCGCGCAGGAGGCGCACGTCGAGGAGCGGCCGGTCGCTCTGTGTGCAGTCGCGCACGAGGCCGCCGGCCCCGACGGTGAGGCGTGCCTGCGGGGCGCGGCAACGGTATGCGGTCAGCGCCGGGTCGCGCTCGAGCAGCTGGAGGTAGGGGCGCGACGCGAGGATCGGCAGGCCGTCGCGCTTGAGCTGCGTGGCGAGCTGGGCCGCAGCGCTCACCTCGCGGGCCGGCAA
>CAIWHY010000016.1 GCA_903912585.1 uncultured Thermoleophilia bacterium
CGCGAGCGCGCCGGCGCCGCGCGGGCCGGCCCGCGCAGGTCGGCCGGCTCCTGCGCGTTCACGGCCCCGACGCCGGTATAGAGTGGGTCTCTCACCGTCGTCGGATGCCCGCCCGACGCGCAGACCCGCGGGGAGGTACGGATGACCGCAGAGCAGAAGAGCAGGCTCCTGGAGATCTGGTCCACCTACTTCCCCGGCGCCGAGCTCCCGGTCGCCTTCTTCCGCTCCGACGAGGCGCACGGCGCCGCGCCCAGCCGGCCCGCCAAGGGCTGGCGCTGCTTCATCGGCGACTTGAAGGCCGTGCGCGGCGGCGAGCCCGTGTACTACGCGCGTGAGACGGTCGGCTGTGGCAGGCGCTACCTGGGGCTCGAGACGAGCCTGCGCAAGGACTTCCAGTCCTTCCTCTCGTGCGGCATCGCCGGGGAGCTGGAGGGCGAGCGCTACAAGCAGACGCCCGAGCTCGTCTCAGCTTGGATGGAGACGGTGCCGGT
The DNA here is from genome assembly GCA_903912585.1 of uncultured Thermoleophilia bacterium. Lineage (GTDB taxonomy): Bacteria > Actinomycetota > Thermoleophilia > UBA2241 > UBA2241 > CAIXSE01. The sequence continues at coordinate 492 of CAIWHY010000016.1, forward strand.
GGTGCCCTCGGACAAGCAGTACGTCGTCTTCAAGCGCTGGGACGCACTGGACGAGGGCGACGAGCCCGAGGTGGTCGTCTTCTTCGCGATCCCCGACGTGCTCTCCGGCCTCTTCACCTGGGCCGGGTTCGACGAGCCCGTGGCGGAGGCGGTCGCGGCGCCCTTCGGCGCCGGCTGCGCCTCCATCATCCAGTACCCCTTGCTGGAGGCGGCCAAGGAGCGCCCGCGGGCGGTCCTCGGCATGTTCGACGTGTCCGCGCGCCCGCGCGTCCCCGAGGGCGTGCTCACGTTCGCCGTGCCGTGGAGCAAGTTCGCGCGCATGCTGGCGAACGCGGACCAGACGTTCCTGACGACCGACTCCTGGGCAAAGGTGCGGCGCCGCATCGCCCGCCAGACCGGCGCGGAGCAGTAGCCGCGCGGCGCGCATCCGCCGGCGTGAACGCCCGCGAAGCTCGCCTTCTCGTGATCGCTCCCCTGCGCATAGAGTGCGCGGCCGTGCGGCGCGGCCTCCCCGGAGCGCTGGTGCTGCGCTCCGGGATGGGCGCCGCGCGCGCCCGGTCCACCGCGCTGCGTGCCTGCCGGATCCCGGCCGACGCGGTCGCGGTCGCCGGCTGCTGCGGCGCGGTGGCCGGAGGACTGCGTGCCGGCGACGTCGTCGTCGCGAGCGAGGTGCGCGGCCCCACAGGCGTCACCCCCTGTGAGAGCGGGCCGGTCGTCGCGGCGCTCGCGGCCCTGGGGCTCGAGCGCGTCCACGTGGGGCCGGTGGCCTCCGCCGACCATCTCGTGCGCGGCGCGGAGCGCGCGGCGCTGGCGCGCGAGGGCGCTCTGGCCGCGGACATGGAGTCGGCATGGCTGGCGCCGGCGGCGGCGGGGAAGCCGTTCGCCGTGCTGCGCGTCGTGCTCGACACGCCGACGCGCGAACTCTACCGGCCGCTGGCGACTCTCGCCGGCGGCTTCGCGGCCTGGCAGGCGCTGCGCCGGGCGGCGCCCGCATTGGCGCTCTGGGCGCGGGCCTGACCGGGAGGCTTCTACGCGGCGCAGGCGAGCGCCGCCGGCAGGCGCCGCACCTCGAAGCCCTCGAGGACGTTGTGCACGCTCTGCACCTGGTCTCCGGCGAACGACCAGACGTGACTGAACGGCAGTTCCAACGCGTCCCACGTGCCGCGCACGCGCAGGCGGAACTGTCCGCCCACGACGAGGCGCGCGCGGCGCTCGTCGGGCAACCAGGTGGTCACCCGCACGCCTACGAGCTCGAACTGCTCGGGCAGGCCGCCGAAGAGAGCCAGGGCGGCGACTTCGCCGGCCGGACGCGAGCGGTGCCGGAGGCTGAAGCGGCGGATCTCCCAGCAGGCGGGCTCGGACCCGCTCTGGTCGAGCATGGCGCGCACGTCCTCGTCGGCGCCGAGCCCGATGGCGTAGTAGCCGCGGCGGATGGGTTCGAGATGGTCCATGGCTCGGGTTGTTCCCGCATCGGGTCGCCGGCACCCCTCGCTCCTTCCGGGTGGGCGGGCATGCCGGTAGACTGTTCGCGGGCACATCGAACGAGGAGGCAGGGCGTATGATCTGCGAGATCGCGAGGAACCTCACGGGCGAGCGGCTCGAGACCATCGAGGCGCTGGAGCGCGACCTCGGGCTGACCCTCGTGGCGTTCTCCTGCCGCAAGCTGGGGCCCGACCGCGAGGAGAAGCTGCGTCAGATCATGGAGCAGTTCGGGCCGCAGCTCCAGGCGGAGCCAGACGAGCCGGACGAGGCCCAGCTCGAGCGCATCCGCGAGGCCGAAGAGGCCCTGGGCCTCTCGCTCGTCGCCGTCCGCGCCTGAAGCGGCCGTTGGCGGCGCGTGCGGGGCC
>CAIWHY010000017.1 GCA_903912585.1 uncultured Thermoleophilia bacterium
CGGAGCCGTCGGCGAAGCCGGGGCGCGACGGGTCGATGACGAGGTGCACCGGCTCGCAGGCGACGCCTTCGAGGCCGCCGCTCAAGGCCGCTCCCAGGTCGGCCGGGCGGACCCAGCGGCCCTCGCGGGTGATGCCCACCGGGAGGATCTCGTACTTTTCCGGGTCGAGCATGCGGGCCACAAAAGCAGCAGAGGCGAGGGAGATGTCGTGCTCGGCCGAACGGCCGCCGAAGATCAGGGCGAGCTTGAGCATGCTGGGTACCTTACCCGCGGGTCTGAGGCCGCGCAAGCGCGCCGCGTGGGCCGCTCAGGCGGCCGCCGTCGCGGCGCTCACGCGGCCGCCATGGTGGCGCACACGAGGTGGTCGAGGAAGACGTTGGCCGCCTTGAGCTGGTCGAGCGAATCGGCGAATGCCGGCATCTCGTCGAGCACGAGCGCGTCGATCAGCACGTCGACCATGACGCGCCGCAGCACGTGCAGCGCGACGACCATGTCGCGCACCGTGAAGCCGAGCGCGACGCGGTGCTCGGTCTCGGCGGTCACGCGCTCCTCGAGGTGCTTCATGAGGCCCGGCACCTCGTAATCCTCCGCCTCCGAGCAGGCGATCAGATCCTCGATCGTCGTGCGCAGGATGCGCTCCCCCAGCGGGCTCGACAGCAGATCCCGGTAGTCGGCGTCGACCTCGCCGACCAGCGCATCGGCCCAGTGTCGCCAGAGCTGCTCGCGGTGGTCACGCAGGATGAACGGGATGGTCTTCACGCGCTCGCCCGGCGGGCGATGAGCGCCGCCGTGACCCCGGCGCCGATGCCGTTGTCGATGTTCACCACGACTAGCCCGGGGCTGCAGCTCTGCAACATGCCGAGCAGCGCCGCCTCGCCCTTGCCGCCCAGCCCATAGCCCGTCGCCGTCGGGAGACCGATCACCGGCACGTCGACGAGGCCGGCGACGACCGACGGCAGCGCGCCTTCCATGCCGGCGGCGACGATGATCGCCGCGACCTCGGCGGCGCGCATCTCCTCGAGCGGCGCCGCCAGCCGGTGGAGACCGGCAACGCCGACGTCGAACCCGGAGACGACGCTGACGTCCATGGCGCGGCACATCGCCACGGCCTCCCCGGCGGCGCCCAGATCGCTGGTGCCGGCGGCGAGCACGCCGACGGCCCCGCGGGTCGGCGCGGGAACGCTCCCGGCGCGGCGCGCCGTGACGACGTGGCTGCGCTCGTCGTAGTCGATGTCGGCGTCGATGCCCGCGGCCAGCGCCGCGGCCTGCTCCGGGCTGACGCGGCTGCAGAGCACGACGGGGCCGTGCTGCAGGAAGCGGCCGGCGATCGCCACGAGCTGCTCGCTCGTCTTGCCGGCGGCGTACACGACCTCCGGCACGCCCTTGCGCGCGGCTCGCGACAGGTCCAGCCGCGCGTAGTCGCCTACGGCCGCGTAGCCGAACCGGCGCAGCCGGTCGGCCGCATCGGCCGCCGGCACGAGCCCGGCGGCGACGTCGGCCAGGAGCTGTTCGAGAGAGTCGTCCATGCCGCGACATTATGCCCCAAGGCGCGGTCTCCTGCCGCGTGCGCCGTCCGGCGACGACGGATGTCCCAGTGCATCGCTGCAGGAGAACAAGGACGATGCCGATACTCGCGGTATAATTGGAGCAGAACAGTCCCGGAAGAGGTGTGGTGCCGGAGAAGTCCTACAACGTCTATAGTCGCGAACGCGCCAAAGACCGCCGCCGCTGGCCGTACTTCCTCGTCGCGGCGGTCTTCGTGTTCGTGGCCGTCCTCGGCTGGCAAGTGCTGGGCGTGCCGCGGGTCTCCGCGGTCACTCCGGGAGCCAACGCCTTCGTCAAGGACCGGGCCCTCGCGGTGATCCTCGACGTGCACGGCCTGCAGAAGCTCTCGGGCGTGCGCGTGACCTTCGACGGCCGGGACATGACG
>CAIWHY010000018.1 GCA_903912585.1 uncultured Thermoleophilia bacterium
GCCCCGACGAAGCCGGCGAGGAACGCGTCGCCGGAGCCGACCGTGCTCACCACGGAGTCGAGCGGCGCGATCGTGCCGCGGAAGATCCGCTGCTTGCGGCCGACGTGGAAGCGCCCCACGCAGCCGTAGGCCGTCTTGATCACCACGTCGCGCGCGCCCAGATCGCAGATGTTGCCCGTGGCGTCCAGCACGTCCTGGTCGTCGTGGAACTCGTGCCCCACCAGGTCCTCGGCCTCGCGCAGGTTGGGCGTGACGAGATGAGGCCGGCCCTTGATGCCCAGGCGCAGCGGCTCGCCGGCGCTGTCCAGCACCACGTAGCAGCGGTGCCGGCGCACGCGCTGCATGACGGCGGCGTAGAAGTCCTCCGCCATCTTGCGCGGCAGCGAGCCCGCGAGCACGAGGATGCGCGCGCCCTTGGCGAGGTACTCGATCTTCTCGTGAAACGCCGCGATCTCCTGGGCGGTGACGACGGGGCCGTACTCGATGATCTCCGTCTGCGTCATGGTCGTCGGGTCGACGACGGCGGTGGAGGTACGCGACTCGCCGCCGATGCGCACGAAGTCGATGAGGAAGTCCTCGCGCTGGAGGCCCTCGACGATCTGCTGGCCGGCACGGCCGCCGACGAGCCCGGTCATCACGACCGGCTGCCCCAGCGTCTTGAGCGCCCGGGCGATGTTGACGCCCTTGCCCCCGGGCAGCGTCAGGCTCTCGCTGGCGCGATGCCGGAATCCGGTCTGGAAGTTGGGGACCGTCAGGGTCTTGTCGACGGCTGCGTTGGGTGTGACGGTGATGATCACGTGGCGTCCCGTCGGCTGTTGTCGCTGCGCACGAAGGCCGGCGCAGCTTGTGCGCCGGCCCGGACCAGCGCGCAGTATACCACCGCGCGCCGCCTTGACACCGTTCGAGCGCCAGCGTACCTTTCGGGAGCGTCGATTGCGGCGCGTTCCTCGGTAGGTGAGGCTCCGACACACATAGAGGCCGTTGCCCGGAAACGTCCAGAGACGCCAACGGGTAGGACAGGCACTACCGGATCAAGGTTTTGCCCCAGACGGCTGAGGCCCTGACCTCTACGGTGTGTTGTGCTAAAGCTGGGACGAGTGAGGATCGCCCTCCTGCTGCGCCTTGGGAGCCTTCCGCGAGGAAGGTTTTTCTGTGTCCCGAGACGGACGCGCGGAGGAGGTGAGGCCGATGTTCTTCCTGAGCAAGCTGCTGGGCAGCCCGGTGCGCGACAGCGCCGACAAGTCTGCCGGCACGCTGCACGACCTCGTGGTGTCCTCCCGCGCGGCCTACCCCATGGTCACGGCCCTCGCCGTCAAGCGCCGGGGCAAAGTCGTGTACGCGCCGTGGGAAGCGGTGACCAGCTTCGAGGAGTCGGGCACGATGCTGCACCTGCCCGGCGCCGAGCTCGGCGAGCGCGAGCTGCGCGCCGACGAGCTGCTGCTGTCGGCGACCTTCCTCGACAAGCAGCTGGTCGACACCGAGGGGCACAAGGTCATCCGCGTCAACGACATCCAGCTCCTGCGCACCGGCAACGACGTGCACGTGGTCGGCGTGGACGTGTCGAGCGGCGCCATCCTGCGACGCGTCGGGCTCGCGAAGGTCGGCGAACGCCTCGCCAAGGGGCGCCAGAACCCCAAGCCGCACCTGATCGACTGGAAGGACGTCGACGTCGAGCAGACCGACGGCAGCTCCGTCCGGCTGGCCGTGCCGCGCACCAAGCTGGAGCTGCTGCACCCTGCCGACATCGCCGACCTCGTGCACGAGCTCAGCCCGGACGAGCGCGCCGCCGTCCTCGATGCGCTGGAGGACGATCTGGCCGCCGACACGTTCGAGGAGCTGCACCCCTCGTACCAGACCTCGCTGCTCCTCGACCTCCCCGACGACAAGGCCAGCGAGCTGCTCAACAACATGGCGCCGGACGACGCCGCCGACCTGCTGGCGGACCTGCCCGACGACCGCCGCCAGCACTTCATCGCGATGATGGAGAAGGACGACGCCGAGGACATGCGCGAGCTGCTCAGCTACCCGGAGCACTCGGCCGGCGGCATCATGACCGTCGACTACGCGTGGGCGCGGCTGGACGACACCGCCGCCAAGGCCACCGAGCGGCTGCGCGAGCAGGAGGAGTACGTCGAGACCGTCTACTACATCTACGTCGTCGACCGCTCCGAACACCTGCGCGGCGTGTTCTCGCTGCGCGACCTGCTCACCGTCGACCAGGACAAGAAGGTCCGCGACTTCATGACGGAGAACCCGATAGCCGTGAGCACGCTGGCCGGCGAAGAAGAGATCACGGACCTGATCGCCAAGTACAACCTGCTCGCCCTGCCCGTCGTGGACGACGAGGGCGAGCTGCACGGCATCATCACGATCGACGATGCCATCGACCTGGTGCTTCCGCTCGCCTGGAAGAAGCGCCTGCCGAGGATCTTCCATTGAGGAGGCCTCGATGGCGCAGTCTCCACGCAGGGTAGGCAAGGGCGTGCTCGGCCGCATCGGCCGCAGCCGCCTGATGATCATCCTCGCACTCCTCGGGCCCGGCCTCATCTCCGCCGCCTCCGACAACGACGCCGGCGGCGTCACGACGTGGTCGGTGATCGGCGCCCGCTACGGCTACAGCATGCTGTGGCTGCTGCTGCTGATCACGCCCATCCTCGCCGTCACCCAGGAGATGGGCGCGCGCATGGGAGCCGTGACCGGCAAGGGTCTTGCGGCGCTCATCCGCGAGAAGTTCAGCCTCAAGATGACGGCGTTCGCGATGATCGCCCTCCTGATCGCCAATTTCGGCACCACCGTGGCGGAGTTCTCGGGCGTGGCCGCCGCCTTCGGCCTGGCGCACATCCCGGCCTGGCTGGCCGTACCGCCCATCGCCATCGGCGTGTGGCTGCTGGTGACGCGCGGCAACTACCGCAAGGTGGAACGCGTCTTCCTCGTCCTCACGGCGATCTACGTCGCGTACTTCATCGCCGGCTTCCTGGCGCGACCGGAGTGGGGCGCCGCGCTGCACGGCACGCTGGTCCCCAAAGTGCAGCTCAACAGCCTCTGGATCCTCACCGCCATCGCGGCGATCGGCACGACGATCACGCCGTGGGGCCAGTTCTTCATCCAGGCCTACGTGGTGGACAAGCGCATCGGCATCCGCGACTACGTCTACACCAAATGGGAGGTCTACGGCGGGGCCGTGTTCACGGACGCCGTGGACCTTTTCATCGTGCTCGCCTGCGCCGCCACGCTGTACAAGCACGGGATCGTCGTCGAGACGGCGCAGGACGCCGCCAAAGCGCTGCGGCCGCTGGCCGGCGAGGCGGCGGCGCTCCTGTTCGGCTTCGGCCTGCTCAACGTCTCGATCCTGGGAGCCTGCATCCTGCCGCTCACGACCGCGTACGCGGTGACGGAGGCGTTCGGGCTCGAAAGCGGGCTGGACAAGAAGCGCGGCGAGGCGCCGGCGTTCAACGGCCTCATCGCCGTCTTCATCTTCGTGCCGGCGCTGGTGGCGATCATCCCGAACCTGCCGCTCGTGCAGGTCATCGTCCTGAGCCAGGACGTCAACGGCATCCTGCTGCCGATCATCCTGATCTACGTGCTCAAGATCATCAACGACCGCAGCGTGATGGGCGACCACATCAACGGGCGCATCTACAACGTGATCGCCTGGGCGTTCTCGATCGCCCTCATCGGCCTCTCGGTGACGCTGGTGGCGTCGCCGTTCCTCTTCCGCAACTGAAGCCGCTCCGCCCTCCGCGGCGAGCCGGCGACGCGCGCGGACGAGTTAGCTGCCGTCCTCGCGCTCGTGCGAGCGCGGCTCGATGTGCACCAGCACGTCCGCGTTGGGCACGACGTCGCGGATGTCGGCGGCGATGTGCTCGGCCGTCTCGTGCGCCTTGGCCACGGTGAGCGTCTCGTCCACGGTGACGTGAAGGTCGATGTGGCGGCGGCTGCCGGCCTGGCGCGCGCGCAGCTTGTGGTACCCCCAGATGAGGTCGCCGCGGTGTTCGGCAACGACGGCACGGATGAGCTCGAGTTCCTCCTCGGGGATCGTCTGGTCGAGCAGGACCCGCGTGGACTGGACGACCAGCAGGTAGCCGGTGCGGATGATGAGGACGGCGACGGCGATGGCGGCGATCGGGTCGACGATCTCCCAGCCGGTGATCTTGACGATCAGCAGCCCGCCGGCCACGCCGAACGACGTGTAGACGTCGGTGAGCAGGTGCGCGGCGTCGGCCTCGAGGGCCGCCGACTGGGTACGGCGGGCGGCCGGATACAGGACCCTCTTGGAGACGAAGAGGTTGACCAGGCCTGAGACGGTCATCACGGCGATGCCCAGCCAGATGTGGTCGAGATGCGGCCCATGGATGATCTTGAGCACGCCCTCGTAGATGATCACCCCGGCCGCGGCGATGATGAGCAGCGCCTCGATGACGCCGCTCAGGTTCTCGACCTTCTCGTGGCCATACCGGTGCGACGGGTCCGGCGGCTGGCCCGCCTTGCGCACGGCGTAGAAGGCGATGATCGCGGCCACGAGGTCCGAGCCGGAGTGCAGGGCCTCGGAGATGATGGCGATCGAGCCCGAGACGATGCCGACGACGAGCTTGAGGACGATGAGCAGCGAGTTGGAGGCGATCGAGATCGCCGCGGCGCGCGTCTTCAGGCCGGTGTTGGTGAGGTCCGCGTAGCGGTCCCCGGCGTCAGGCCTCTCGGTCGCCATCCAGCAGCCCCTCCCGTCGCAATCGTTCGAGGAGGGCCCTCCCGGCCAGTGCGCGGTGGCTGGCCTGGTCCTTGTCCGCCTGCGGCCACTCGGCCACGGTGAGGTCTGACCCCTCCGGGACGAAGACGGGGTCGTACCCGAACCCGCCTTCCCCGCGCGGCGCCTCAGCGATGGCGCCCCACCAGTATCCCGTTGCGCGGTAGTGTGCCATACGCGGCGTGACGACGACAACAGAGCAGTGGAAGCGCGCCCGGCGCGCGGCGGAGCCGGCGCAGCCGGCCAACTCGCGCAGGAGGCGCGTCACGTTGGCGGCGTCGGCGCCGGGGCCATCCACGCCCGCGTAGCGGGCGCTGGTCACGCCCGGCGCCCACCTCAGCGCCTCGACCTCGAGGCCGGAGTCGTCGGCGAGGAAGAGCAGCTCATCGCGCCAGTCGCGGCCGGCCGGCGCCGCGCCCTCCAGGAGCGCGACCTGGGCCGGATCGCCCACGACGAGCTCCGCGAGGGCGACCGCCTTGCCCGCGGCGTTCTCGGCGAACGACTCGACGCCCTCGGGCGGGAGCTCCACGCCGGCCAGCATCGGCACGACCAGGCACGGGGCGAGGATGCTGCGGAACTCCTGCAGCTTGTGGGCGTTGCCGGTGGCGAGCATGAAGCGCACCGTGCGTCCTCAGCCCAGGACCTCGACCGCCGCGGCCTGCACGGCGGAGAGCGCCGCGCCGCCGGCGGCGGCCACGTCCATCATCTGGTCGAGCGTCGCGCGCGCGTACGGCTCGCCCTCGGCCGTCGCCTGGACCTCGACCAGCTTGCCCTCGCCGGTCAGCACCACGTTCATGTCGACCTCGGCGGCGGAGTCCTCCTCGTAGTCGAGGTCGAGCAGCACCTGCCCGTCGACCACGCCGACAGAGACGGCACACAGGCTGTCGAACAGCGGCACCTCGTTGAGGCCGATCAGCTCCTTGAGCTTGAGCGCGACCTGGTAGACGGCCACGTAGGCGCCGGTGACCGATGCCGTGCGCGTGCCGCCGTCGGCCTGCAGCACGTCGCAGTCGACGGTGATGGTGCGCTCCCCGATGATGCCGAGGTCGACCACGCCGCGCAGGCTGCGCCCGATCAGGCGCTGGATCTCCATCGTGCGCCCGGACTGGCGCCCACGCACCGACTCGCGCGCCGTGCGCGTGGGCGTGGCGCCGGGCAGCATGCTGTACTCGGCCGTGAGCCAGCCGCGGCCGGAGCCGCGCAGCCAGCCGGGCACGCCTTCGGCCAGCGACGCCGTGCACAGCACGTGCGTGTCGCCGAGCTCGATGCGGGCGGACCCGGCGGCGAACTTGGCGACCGCCGGCTCGATGCGCACCGGCCGGGTCTCGTCGGCTCTGCGTCCTGTCCTCACGTGTGCCTCCCTCACCGCCGGTGGCGGCGTCTCGCGGCGTTCAGGCCGCGGTTCGTCTCAGTCCGAACGAGTCTCCATAGCGCTTGACGATCATGAACAGCGCCGCGCCGCCGGTGGCCATCACGGCCGCTTCGCCGGTGGCCACCCACGCGGCGCTCACCCAGTATGGCAGGTGCTGCAGCAGCGCGAGCTCGGCCGCCACGCCGAGCCCGTTGACGAGGACCGGCACGGCGAGCGCCCACCAGTGCAGGCCGATCCTGTACATGAGCAGCGTCGCGACGAGCGTGAGCAGCGCGCCGAAGAGCACGTCGGCGGGGCCGAGGCTGCTGTTGACGTTGCCGAGGGCCGTCCCGACCGCCAGCCCCACCACGGCCGCGGGGTCGACGCAGGCGAACACGAGCAGCGCCTCCGAGAGGCGGAACTGCACCTGGCCGTAGGCCAGAGCGTTGAGGCCGGGCGCGAGCGTGAGCGCGGCGTAGAGCGCGGCGTAGATCGCCGCGCGCGCCACGAAGCGGCTGTTCACGGGGCGACGAGGCCGTTCAGCGTGTCGAGCGGCAGCGAGCGCACGCGCGTGAGCGGCATCTGCAGGAAGCGGGCGCCGACGCTGCGAAAGGCCTCGACGTCGCCGGTCGTGTAGAAGCGGTACGAGCCCACGCGGTCCTCGGTGCGTGCGACGCCCTGGCGCGCGAGCGTGTCCTCGACCTCGCGCGCGATCTCGGCGGCGGGGTTCACGAGGGTGACGTCGCGCCCGAAGAAGCGTTGCAACATGGGTGCGATGAGCGGGTAGTGCGTGCAGCCGAGGATGACCACGTCCGGGCGCTTCGCCTTGAGCGGCTCGGCAAAGCCGCGCACCGCGTCGGCGAGCGCCTGGCTCGCCACGTCGCCCTCCTCGATGAACGAGACCAGCCCGGGCGCCGCCTGCTGATGCACCTCGGCGCCCCCGTCGAGGCTGTGGATGGCGCGCGGGTAGGCGCCGCTCGACACGGTCGCCTCGGTGGCGAGGACGCCGATGCGCCGGTAGCGCGAGGTCTGCACGGCGGCGCGCGCGCCCGGCATGATCACGCCGACGATCGGCGTGGTGAAACGCTCCTGCAGGAGCTGCAGGGCCGCGGACGTGGCCGAGTAGCAGGCCACGATGACGAGCTTGACCGGCACGGTCTCGAGGAACGCAGTGAGCTGCCGCGCGTAGAGCTCGAGCTCCGCGCGCGACTTCTCGCCGTAGGGAAAGCGCGCCGTGTCGCCGACGTAGGCGAAGTTCTCGCTCGGCAGTCGCACGAGGCACTCGTGAAGCACGGTGAGACCGCCCATCCCGGAGTCGAACATGCCGATGGGCAGCGAGGCGACGTCGTCGGTGTGGGCGGAGGAAGCGGTCATGGGTGGCGGCGCCGCTCGGGCGCCCCGGTAGTATCCCCCACACTCCGCGACAGTGTCCAGACAGGTGCAAGGCGCAGCCTGCGCCACCGTCCTACGGGTCCACCGTTGCCCGCCCTGTCAACGCCATTGACGGCGAGACGGGCCCTGGCGATAAAGCGCGCCGTTGCCCGGTCCGATAGGGACAGTGAGAGGAGGAGCCCCGAGGGACGGGGCGGCGACATGGCCGAAGCAGACGACTTCAACACCGAGCTCTTCATCTTCCCCGACGGCAACGCC
>CAIWHY010000019.1 GCA_903912585.1 uncultured Thermoleophilia bacterium
GCAGCATGGCGGCGACCGGCGCGGCCGCGTCGGCGAGCAGCGCCCGGCGGCGCGCTTCGGGCTCCGACTCCAGCGCGGCCGCGGGATGCGGCGCCGGATCGCGGGACGCGGGCGGGGGGGAGCCGGGCACCGCGCTCAGGCGCAGAAGCCGCCGTCGACCAGCCAGGAGTCGCCGCTGACGAAGCCCGCCTCGTCCGAGGCCACGAAGGCGACCACGGCGGCGACCTCCTCCGGACGGCCGACCCGGCCGACGGGGTACCCGTCGGCCTGCCAGCCCGCGTAGCCCTCCGGGTCGGGTGAGTCCTCGATCGCCTTGGCCAGCATCGGCGTCTCGACGATGCCCGGCGAGACGGCGCAGACGCGCACGCCGTCGGGCCCATGGTCGTGGGCCAGCGTGCGCACGAGGCTGATGACTCCGGCTTTGGCGGCGCCGTAGGCCGCCGCTCCGGGCTCCCCGTGATGCCCGGAGTCGCTGGCGATGACGACGATCACGCCGCCGCCCGACTCGACCATCGGCACCAAGGCCGCCTGCATCGTGAAGAAGGCGCCCTTGAGGCACGTGTCCAGGACGCCGTCCCAGTCCTCCTCGGACACGTCGAGCGTGGGCCGCTCGTCCCAGATGCCGGCGCAGTGCACGAGCACGTCGAGCTGGCCGTAGCGGTCCATGGTCGCGGCGACGAGCGCACGGCAGTCGCCGACGTCGCGCACGTCCCCAGTCACCATGCCGTGCTTGCCCGCTGGCAGCAGGCTCTCGGCCACGGCTTTCGTCTTGGCCTCGTCCCTGCCGGCCACCATCACCGCGCAGCCCTCCACGGCGAGGCGCCGCGCGCAGGCCTCGCCGATCCCCGACGACCCTCCGGTCACCAGCACGACCTTGTCGGCAAGACCTTCCACGACGACCTCCCCGGGGTGCTCCTCGGCGCTCCAGCGCGCCCGCCAGGAGTCTACAACCGGGGCGCCGGGAGTTTCGCGCGGACTCGGCCGGACGCAGCCCCGTCAGACCTTCACGCCACCCCGCACCAGCGCATCGCCGTGAGGGCGATGGCGGCCGTGAAATCGGCGAGGCCATCGAGCGACACGCGCTCGTTGACGGCGTGGGCGCTGCCGATGCCGTCGGGCCCGAAGCTGAACGTCGGCGTGCCGGCGGCCGTGAACGTGGCGGCGTCGTGCCAGCTGTCGAGGCCGGCGGGCTTGCCGGTCCGGCCCAGGGCGCGAGCGCAGCCGAGCGCCGTGGTGACGAGCGGATGATCGGCCGGCATCTCGGCCGGCACGACGTCGTCACTCCAGGTGAAGCGCAGCGGGTGCTCCGCGAACCAGGGATCGCCGGCGACGGCCGCGGTGAGGCGGTCGGTCACCTCGGCCTCGACCGCCCTGCCCGTACCCTCCGCGTCCACGTGCGCCGGCAGGTAGGTGATGTCGCAGGTGAGGTCGCACGACGCCGGATATGTGACCATCCACGTACCGCCCTTGACGATGGTCGGCACGATGTCGCCGGGCGCGAGCAGCGGGTGCCGGTGGTCCGGGCGCCCGCGCCACTCCTCGCGCAGCGCCTGGACGCCGGCGAGGAGCGGCAGCAGCTTCTCGACGGCGTTCACGGCGCCACCCTCGCGCCAGTCGGGCTGCGGAATCTCCGCGTGACCGGCGCGGCCGGCGACGGTGATGGTCGGCGTCACCGTGCCGCGGCAGCTCACCCAGGCATCGAAGTCGGTGGCCTCGGCGGCGATGCCGGCGTCCGCCGAGACGCCGTGCACGACGGCCATGCGGCCGCCGGCGCCCGAGGACTCCTCGTCGGTGACGGTGCAGAAGACGACGTCGCCGGCCAGACGCACGTCGAGCCGGCGCAGCGTCTCGAGCGCCACGACCAGGCAGGCGATGCCGCCCTTCATGTCGTTGACGCCGCGCCCATAGAGGTAGCCGTCACGCTGGTCGACCCTGAAGGGCTCGCTGAGCCACTCGCCGCGCGGCTCCACGTCCACCGCGTCGATGTGGCCGTTGAGCAGCAGGCTGCGGCCGGCGCCGGCGCCGGGGACGACTGCCGCCAGCTGCGGCCGGCCGACGAAGTCGAGGCCGGCCGGCACGAACCGGCTGCCGGCGCCGGTCGGGTCCGGCTCCCACAGGTCCGGCCGCGCGCCGAGCCCTTCGAGCCGCGCGGCCAGCAGCCGCTGCAGCTTTTCCTCGTCGCGCGCCGGGTCGCCCGGCATGCGCGCCGTGGTGTCGCAGGCGACGAGCTCCGTCACCAGCCCCACGACTTCGTCGCGGGCGGCCCGCGCCGCCTCGACGACCTTGTCCTCCAACGCCGTGCGCGCTGCGTTCATCGCCTGTGCTCCTTGGTCCGGATCGACGGCCCCATGCGCGGCCGCTGGTGCTCGCGGCCATTCTACGTGCTGCCCCCACGCGGGCGTGCCACCGCCGCCGCCCGCCATGCGACCGACTGGTCACACGGCACCATCCTTGAGACTGCCTCCCGCATGGGCTATAACGCGGCCAGGTGCCGGCAACCGCGCCGGCCGGCGAGGAGGGACCATGACAGAGCGGCGGAGCACCAAGGTGCGGGTCGTCAAGCCCGAGGACATGATCTGGGAAGAGGCCGCGTACAAGTCCGACGAGCACGAGGCGCCGGGCAAGGAGTTCGTCGCCGCCGCGTCGGTGGACGACAGGTTCAGCTTCGGCCTCTGGCAGCGTGACGAGCAAAGCCGCCACTTCGAGCGCCCGTATCACGAGATCGCCTACATCATCGAGGGCGAGGTCGAGATCACGGACGACGACGGCGAGGTCATCGTCGCCGGCCCCGGCGACATCCTCATCACGCCGCAGGGCAGCAAGGGCTACTGGAAGAACCTCACGCCGGTCAAGAAGGTGTGGGGGATCTACGAAGAAGTCGGGGCCGACCTCGACCCGTACATCGGCCCGGGCGGCTTCTGAGACCCGGGCTTCCGGCGCGAAGCCGGTTGAGCGGCCGGCGGGCCGCGGCCTGCCGACTCAGCGCACCCGCACCCGGAGGTGCGCGATCGCGGTGAGGCCGCGGTCGTCGCGCACCGTCACGGTGACGGTGTAGCGGTGATGCGCCCGGCCGTAGCGGTGCGCGAGGGAGAAGGTCCGGGCGGCGGTCAGCGTGAGGTCCCGGCGCGCCGACCCGTCGCCGTAGGAGACAGTGGCCGTCCACCGCGAGCCGGACGGGTCGAAGACCGATCCCCGCCGGCTCCACGCGCGCCCGTGGCGCACCGTCGCCGTCGAGGTGAGCGCCACGTAGAACGCGCCCGGCTGCAGCGCCCGCGAGTCGACGACCTCGAAGTCGCTGCCCTTGACCTGGTCGAGGGTGTGCAGCGCGTCGTCGTCCCAGCGCGCGTCGGGTGCGCCGCCGACGTACCAGTCGGAGCCGTTGTCGGCGACCATCATCCCGTACTTCTTGAGCCCGCGAAGGACCACCTGGACCGCGGGCGGGAAACCGCCGACGTCGAAGCCCGCCTTGAGCCGTACGCGCAGCCCCATGGGCGGCAGCGACGGGTCGGTGCTGTCGCTGGCGTAGTGGGTGGCGGGATAGAGGTACTTGCGCTGCGTCTCGCTCACGGTGAAGCGCAGCGCGTGGTCGAGGACGCCCTCGGTGACGATCTCATCGTAGCGTGCCAGGCCGGGGAGGATGGGCAGGCCGGCCGCGTCGGCGCTGGTCCAGCCGGCCGGCCTGAGCTTGTCGCTCGTCAGATCCCAGATGGCGCCGGAGCCGGCGTTCCACGAACCGTCCGGCTGCTTCACGGCATGGTAGAGCTCGTAGAGCTTCTGGTTGTCCGCGTCGAGCACGAGCACGTGCCTGTCGCCGTCGGCGAGCGAGCCGCCGGCGCCCTCGACCGGCGCGCTCCCCGGCACCGGGTACGGACCGCGATCGCTCTCGTCGCCGTACTCGACGAAGTGGATCGCGACCCTGGCCTGCGCCCCTGAGACGACGACGTAGGGAATGCCGATGGCCGCGCCCTCCCACACGGTGCCGAAGTCCGGGTGCAGGCCGGTGCCGGGCGACATGTGGGCGATGTAGGCCGCAGAGTCCGGATCCAGCGGCAGCTGGTCGACCGGCGCGTTCCAGGCGTTGTCGACCGGGAACAGCCGAAACGGGATCGGAGCGCCGATGCCGTACGCTGCCGTCGCAGCGGTGGCTCCCGCCCGGAGCGCGGCGTTGGTGGCCAAAGCCCCGCTCACGGGAGCCGCCAGTGCGGCGGGCGCCAGCGTCGCGGCCGCGACGAGCGCGGCCGCCGCCGAGAACGTGCGCAGCAGCTTTCGGGGGCGAGACTCCACGAGACCAGTATCGGCCATCCGGCCGGCCGCCTGAACGACTTGCGTCGTCCGGCCGGGCCACGGCGGGCCGGCGGCGGCCTCGCGAGCTTCGGCGCCAGCACGCTCGGCGGCAAGGTGCGGCGGGCGCTGCCGTCGTAGCCGCCTCGGACGCGCTACCCGTACCTGACCCGATTCCCGGCGCCTGTCCCGAGTCCCCAGCGCCTGTCGCGCCTCGCACGGACCGGGTACTATACGCGCCACGAGCTCCGATCACTCGCCTGTGGAGGGGATCATGGCCAGGAACTGCCCATCCTGCGGCCGCGCCAACGACGACGACGCCCGCTTCTGCGCCGGATGCGGCGCCGAGCTCGAGGCGCTGGCGGCCACCCCTCCGCCGGGTCCGCCTCCGCCGCCCACGATCCAGCCGGCTCCGCAAGGCGGCGGAGACCCGCCCGGCAGGGGCCTGAGCCCGGCCGTCATCATCCTGATCGTGGTCCTCATCGTGGCCGCCGTCGTTGCGGCCGCAGCCGTGTGGTGGACCTTCGGCCGCGGCTCGGGTGACCACGGCACGCCGACCCCGTCTCCGGTCGCCTCCCGGTCGGCGGCGACGACGGCCGGCCCGACGCCGGCGACCTCCGGCTACCTCGCGGCCGTCGTCGGCCGCCAGGGCAGCGTACTCGGCGCGGTCGCCGCGAACGGCGCCGTCCGCGAGCTCGCCACGACCCTCGGCCCGCGGTTCTTTCACATCGCCTTCTCACCGGGCGGCCGGCTCATCGCCGTCGTCGCCGGCACCTACAAGCTGCAGCAGCTCGCCGTCGTCGACCTGCAGGACGGCAACGCCGTGACCAACGTGCGCATCTCGACGCCGGCCGTCGTGGGCGTCGATTCCGTGGCCTGGCTCAGCCCCGACGACCTTCTCGTCTCCGCCTTCACGACCACGCCCAAGAGCCAGGGCGAGAACGGCGACCTGCTCGTCTACCACCCGTCCGACGGCTCGGTAGAGCCTCTGACTGATTCGAGCGGCGCCCAGCTCCGCGGCGTCGAGGTGAGCGCGGCCCGCGACGGCAGCCGCGTGGCGTTCGTGACCTACACCGGCCAGAAGGTCGACCAGTACGGCAACGCGACCGCGCTGGAGCACCTCGATATCCTCGATCGTTTCAGCGGCGACGTCACCGAGCTGGGGACGAACAAGGCCTACTTCGAGGTCAACGCGCGGCGCTTCGACGCGCCGCTGATCTCACCCAGCGGGCAGGCGATCATCTTCCGCCGCGCCGGCAGCGACGTAGGCACCTCCTATACGGTGATGAGCGCCACCGGCGTCACACTCATGCCGGCCAAGGAGCTTCTGTACCCGGCCGGCTACGCGTGGGACCCGACGGGCACCAAGGTCGTGTTCACCGGCGAGCGCGTGAGCGGCAACGGAGCGGGCACGGCGCCGGTATCGTTTTACCTCTTCGATACCGCACAAGGTGGCGCGCCCAAGGCGATCGCCACCTACAGCAAGACCTACGTGCAGGGCCTCGCCTGGTCGCCGGACGGCTCCACGATCGCCTGGGCGGAGTGGGACAAGACCCGGTATCGCAGCGGCAACCTGTACCTGATGCCGGCGAGCGGCGGCGACTCGAAGCAGCTCGCGGACTGGGCGATCATGCCGGCCTGGGCGCCGGGCGCAGAGGGGGCGGCCACGCCTGCGGCGAGCCCGTCGCCGTGACGGCTGGCCCGGCGGCCCGCATACAGGACAAGAGTTGCCCGTTATCCTGCGCGCCTTTACACTGTCCAGGGGAGTACAATCTCCCATCGCACTCGCACCAGGGACTTGACGGGCGGCCGCAGCGTCGCCCGTCCGCAGCAGAAGGGCAGGAAGCAGATCGATGAGCGCCCCGCGCACCCTCGCCGCCGAGATCCAGGACGCCACCGGCGTCAACGCCGCCACGTGCTACCAGTGCGGCAAATGCTCCGCCGGGTGCCCGATGGCTTCGGAGTCCGATCTGCGCCCGCACAACGTGATGCGGCTCGTCATCCAGGACCGGCGCGACAAAGCGCTGACCGACCAGTCGATCTGGCTCTGCCTCACCTGCGAGACCTGTAGCGCGCGCTGCCCCAACGCCTGCGATCCGGCGCGCGTCATCGACGCACTGCGCGAGATGAGCCTCGACGCCGGCGTAGCCGACATGCCGCGCACCATCGCCGCCTTCCACAAGGCCTTCCTCGAGCAGGTCCGCTCCAACGGCCGCCTGCACGAGATGGGCATGGTGATGGAGTACAAGCTGCGCAGCGGCGAGCTGATGAAGGACGTGACCAACGCCCCCGGCATGCTGAGCCGCGGCAAGCTGAGCCTGCGCGCCGACCGCATCGACGGCGTCGACGAGATCAAGCGCATCTTCGAGCAGTGCGGGGTGACCCCGTGACCCGCTACGCGTACTACCCCGGCTGCTCGCTGCACGGCACGTCGCGCGAGTTCGACGAGAGCCTGCGCGCCGTCGCCACTGCGCTCGGCGTGAGCCTCACGGAGATCCCCGACTGGTCGTGCTGCGGCGCCAGCAGCGGCCACACGACCGACCACATGCTCGGCGTGGCGCTGCCGGCCCGCAACCTGGCCATCGCCGAGGAGCAGGGCTTCGACCAGGTGCTGGCCCCCTGCGCCGCCTGCTACAACCGCCTCTCGGCGGCGCGGCTCGCCATGGACACCGAGGAAGGCTACGCAGAGCGCATCCCCGAGGTCATCGGGCGCCCGTTCGCCAACAGCGTCGAGGTGCACAACGCCGTCGAGCTGCTGCGCGACGCCGCACCGGCGATCGAAGAGAGGGTCGCGGCCGCCTTGACGCCCAACCCACTGGACGGCGTCAAGCTGGCCGCGTACTACGGCTGCCTGCTCGTGCGGCCCTTCGCGGTCTGCGGCTACGACGACCCCGAGCGGCCCACATCGATGGACGAGGTGATCGCCGCCTGCGGCGGCGAGCCCGTGGACTGGAACATGAAGGTCGAGTGCTGCGGCGGCTCGTTCTCGGTCAGCCGCACCGCCTCCGTCGTGCGGCTCGGGCGCAGCATCATCGAGGACGCCCGCGCCAATGGCGCCGAGGCCATCGTCGTCGCCTGCCCGCTCTGCCACTCGAACCTCGACCTGCGGCAGAAGGCGATGGTCCAGCGTGGCGCCAAGCCGATGCCGGTGCTGTTCGTGACGCAGCTCGTAGGCCTCGCCCTGGGGCTGACGCCGGTCGAGCTCGGCATGCCGCGCCACTTCGTGAACACCGAGCCGTTCCTCGCCGACCTCGTGCAGCGGGCCAAGGAGCGCGTGGCGGCCGAGCAGAAGGTCAAGGAAGAGGCCGCCGCCAAGGCCGCCGCCAGGCGCGAGAAGGTGGGCGCCGGCGCGCCCAAGGGCGGTGATGCCCAGTGAGCCGCATCGGCGTCTTCATCTGTCACTGCGGCGAGAACATCGCCCGCACGGTCGACGTCGCGGCCGTCGCCGCGGCCATCAAGGACCACCCCGGCGTCGCCTTTGCCACCGACTACAAGTACATGTGCTCGGACCCCGGCCAGACGATGGTCAAGGAGGCGATCGAAGAGCACCGCCTTACGGGCGTGGTCATCGCCGCCTGCTCCCCGCACATGCACGAGAAGACCTTCCGCCGCGCCTGCGCCCAGGCGGGCCTCAACCAGTACATGTGCGAGATGGCCAACATCCGCGAGCACTGCAGCTGGATCCACGAGGACCGCGCCGACGCCACCGCCAAGGCGATCGACATCGCGCGCACCATCGTCGAGAAGGTCAAGCACAACAAGCCGCTCGAGAGCATCCGCATCCCGGTGACTAAGCGCGCGCTCGTGATCGGCGGCGGCATCGCCGGCATCCAGGCCGCCCTGGACATCGCCGACGGCGGCCACCAGGTGGTGCTCATCGAGAAGGAGGCCTCGATCGGCGGCCACATGAGCCAGCTGAGCGAGACCTTCCCCACCCTCGACTGCTCGCAGTGCATCCTCACGCCGCGCATGGTGGAGGCCTACCAGCACCCCAACATCACGCTGCACACCTGGAGCGAGGTCGAGAAGGTCGACGGCTACATCGGCAACTTCGAGGTGACGATCCGCAAGAAGGCGCGCAGCGTCGACGAAGACCTCTGCAACGGTTGCGGTGACTGCCAGGCGGCGTGCCCCGCCAAGCGCATCCCCAGCGAGTTCGAGGCGGGGCTCGGCAAGCGCACGGCGATCTACGTGCCGTTCCCGCAAGCGGTGCCCAACATCCCGGTGCTCGACCGCCAGAACTGCACGCTCTACAAGGGCCGCCGCAAGGGCCTCGCCAAGGACGCCTGCGGCAAGTGCAAGGAGGCGTGCCTCAAGGGCGCGATCGACTTCGACACCGAGGACACCTTCATCAAAGAGGACGTCGGCGCCATCGTGGTCGCCACCGGCTTCCAGCTCTACGACATCGGGCGCCGGCAGCCGGAGGGCCTCAAGGGCTACGGCGAGTACGGCTACGGCGAGGTGCCGGACGTCATAGACGGCCTGCAGTTCGAGCGCCTCGCGTCGGCCTCCGGGCCTACGTCCGGGGCCATCCTCAGGCCGTCCGACGGCAAGGAGCCCAAGACGGTGGTCTTCGTCCACTGCGTGGGCTCCCGCGACCCCGAGAAGGGCATCTCGTACTGCAGCAAGATCTGCTGCATGTACAACGCCAAGCACGCGATGCTGTACAAGCACAAGGTGCACGACGGCCGCGCCGTGGCCTTCTACATGGACATCCGCGCCGCCGGCAAGGGCTACGACGAGTTCAGCCGGCGCGCCATCGAGGAGGACCAGGCCGAGTACATCCGCGGCCGTGTCTCCAGGATCTACCGCGACGGCGACAAGGTGAAGGTGTGGGGCTACGACACGCTCAGCCAGGAGCAGGTCGTGATCGACGCCGACATGGTCGTGCTGGCCACGGCGATCCGCCCGCAGCCCGGCGTGGAGCAGCTGGCGCAGACGCTGAGCATCAGCTACGACGAGAACGGCTTCATCAACGAGGCGCACCCCAAGCTGCGCCCCGTCGAGACCAACACCGCCGGCGTCTTCGTCGCCGGCGCCTGTCAGGCGCCGCGCGATATCCCCGACAGCGTCGCCATGGCGAGCGCCGCCGGCGCCAAGGTCATGAGCCTCTTCAGCGCCGACGAGCTCGAGCGCGAGCCGGCCGTCGCCGTGGTCAACGAGAACACCTGCATCGGCTGCATGAACTGCGCCAACGTGTGCGCCTACGGCGCCATCGAGCAGCGCGATATCTGCACCGTCGACGGCAAGGTCTGCGGCCACGTCGCCTACGTGAACCCCGGCGTCTGCCAGGGCTGCGGCACCTGCCAGGCGGTCTGCCTCAGCAAGAGCGTCGAGCTGCAGACCTTCACCGACGAGCAGGTCTACAGCGAGATCAACGCATTGTGCTTCTGGGAGTGACGTGAGCGACTTCGAGCCGCGCATCACCGCCTTCGTCTGCAACTGGTGCACCTACACCGGCGCCGACCTGGCCGGCACCAGCCGCCTCAACATGGCGAGCAACGTGCGCATCATCCGGCTGCCCTGCACCGGCCGCATCGACCCGCTCTTCATCATCAAGGCCTTCGAGCGCGGCGCCGACGGCGTCATCGTCAGCGGCTGCCACCCCGCCGACTGCCACTACACGTCCGGCAACTACCACGCGCGCCGGCGCTTCGCCGTGTTCCACGACCTCATGGAGTTCATCGGAGTCGACCCGCGGCGCATGACCTTCAGCTGGGTCTCGGCGAGCGAGGGCGCCAAGTGGCGCGACGTCGTCGACGAGGCCGTGAGCAGCGTACGCGAGCTCGGGCCGTTCGACGCCTACCGGGCGCTGGCGCCGGAGGACGAGAGCGAAGCAGCGGCGGTGAGCGCCGCCGCAGGCGCGGCCGCTAGATCCGCCGCGTCGACCGCCGCAGCCGCCAAAGCCGCCGCGGCCGCCGAGTCCGTCGCGACCAAGGCGGAGGCCTCGTGAACGAGCTCCGCGAGCTGGCCCGCAAGCTCCTCACCGACGGCGAGGTACGCGTGATCATCGGCTGGGAGAACGCGCGCCGCGGCGCGCGGCCGATGTTCGTCACCGAGCCCGACGGCACCGACGGGCTGATCTTCGACACGCGCTGCGTGCACAACCTCGTCACCTATCTCAATCCCCGTCGCGACCACGTCGCGGAGCTGGGCAAGATCGGCCTCGTGATCAAGGGCTGCGACGCCAAGGCGGTAGCGGGCCTGCTGCGCGAAGCGCAGCTCACGCGCGACGACGTCGTGCTCATCGGCGTGCGCTGCGGCGGCGTGCTCGAGGAGAACGAGCTGCCCGAGGCTCTCGCCCTCACGCCCGAGAACGTCGCGCCAAGGTGCTACGGCTGCGACAACCGCGAGCCGACGCTGGTCGACTACCTGCTCGGCGAGTCGCAGCCGGAACCTCCGCGGCCCGCCGTGACCATCGAGGAGCGCGTCGCCGCGCTCGACGCGCAGCCGCTCGAGGAGCGCTGGGCCTTCTGGACCGAGCAATTCGGCAAGTGCGTGCGCTGCTACGCCTGCCGCCAGGTGTGCCCGCTGTGCGTCTGCGAGCGCTGCGTCGCCGAGAAGACGCAGCCGCAGTGGATCGAGTCGTCCCCGCACGCGCGCGGCAACCTGAGCTGGAACATCACCCGCGCCCTCCACCTCGCCGGCCGCTGCGTCGACTGCGGCGAGTGCGAGCGCTTCTGCCCGGTGGGCATCCCGCTCACCCTGGTGAACCGCAAGCTGCAGCAGATCGTCGCCGAGCGCTACGACTACAAGGTCGGCGAGGACCCCGCGGTCCACGCCCCCATCGGCGACTATCGCCTCGACGACGAGCAGGAGTTCATCAAGTGACGGACGCCACGGACACGGGCGCTGTCGCGCCCCAGCGCCACTTCATCAGCGAGGCCGACCTGCGCGCGCTTGCCGCCGACCTGCTGGGCGCGGGCACGGACGTGATCGCGCCCGTGTCGGTGGATGCCTGCCAGTCGCCGTCTGCCCTGGCCACCGCGGCCTGCCTGCGCCCCGGCGTCGCGCCGGTCGAAGCGGAGTACAAGGCGATCGGCGACGCGGCCGAGCTCGATCTGGGCCGCGCCCAGCCGGTGCTCTCGCTCAAGCAGTTCTTCCTGCCCGAGCACGAGGCCCTTTGCCGCTGGCACCAGCGCGGCCTCGAGGTCACCGTCGAGGAGGTGCCCACCTCGTTCGCGCCGCGCGTCGTGCTGGCGGCGAAGCCCTGCGACAGCGCGGCCCTCGCCGTCGTCGACGAGGTCATGAACTGGGACTACGAGGACGAGCTCTGGAACGGGCGGCGCGAGGCGAGCACCATCTTCAACCTCGCCTGCCCCGTGATCGACGAGTCCTGCTTCTGCACGGCCGTCGGGTCGGCGCCGGACGACGTCAAGGGCGCCGACGGCCTGCTCACGCCGGTCGAGGGCGGCTACCTGGCGGAGGCGACGACCGACAAGGGGCGCGCCCTGATCGCCGCGCATGCGGCGCGCTTCTCCCCTGTGGACGAGCCGGCCACGGCCGCGCTCGTACGCCAGGCCGACGACGAGCGCGCCGCCGCGCGCCGCCGCGTCGCCGCCAACCTCGAGATCGACGCGGAGAGCGTCCGCGACTGGATCGCCACCCACTTCGAGGACCCGCTGCTCGCCTCGCTCGCCATCCGCTGCAATGGCTGCGGCGCCTGCTCGAGCGTGTGCCCCACCTGCCACTGCTTCGACATCGTCGACGAAGAAGAGGGCGTCGGCCGCGGCACGCGGCGGCGCTGCTGGGACACCTGCCAGGCGCCGACCTTCACGCTGCACGCCAGCGGCCACAACCCGCGCGACGACCAGCACGTGCGCTACCGCCAGCGGATCAACCACAAGTTCTCGATCTACCCGCTCAAGTTCGGCGAGGTCCTGTGCACCGGCTGCGGCCGCTGCACGCGCGTCTGCCACGCCGGCCAGGACCTCGTCGAGATCCTCGGGGCGATCGACATCGCGGCACGGCGGCCGGGCGAGCCCGTCGCGGCCGGAACGGCCGGCCCCGAGCCCGGCGACGCCGAGGCCGCCTCGTGAACATCTACCAGCCGCAGCTGGCGCTGGTCACCGACGTGGTCGACGAGACGCCCGACACGCGCACGCTGCGCCTCGAGTTCCAGGACGAGGCCGTGCGCGAGAGCTTCGCCTTCAAGGCCGGCCAGTTCGGCGAGTACAGCGTCTTCGGGGCCGGCGAGAGCACCTTCTGCATCGCCAGCCCGCCGACCCGCGAGGGCTACATCGAGTGCAGTTTCAAGGCCGTCGGCAAGGTCACGACGGCGCTGCGCGAAGTGAACGTGGGCGACACCGTCGGCTTTCGCGGCCCCTACGGCAACTCGTTCCCGGTGGACGACTGGAAGGGCAAGGACGTCGTCTTCGTCGCCGGCGGCATCGGCCTCGCGCCGGTCCGCTGCGTGATCTGGAACGTGCTCGACCGCCGCGACGAGTTCGGCGACGTGACCATCGTCTACGGCGCCCGCTCGGTCGCCGACCTCGTGTACAAGCGCGAGCTGGAAGACTGGGGCTCGCGCGCCGACGTCAAGATGGTGACGACCGTCGATCCCGGCGGCGAGACCAAAGACTGGACCGGCGAGGTCGGCTACGTCACGCCGGTGGTCGAGGCGACGGCGCCGCAGGCGCAGAACGCCGTCGCCGTCCTCTGCGGCCCGCCGATCGTCGTCAAGCTCACGCTGCCGGTGCTCGAGAAGCTCGGCTTCGCCGACGACACGATCTTCACCACGCTCGAGAACCGCATGAAGTGCGGCCTCGGCAAGTGCGGCCGCTGCAACATCGGGCCCGTGTACGTGTGCAAGGATGGGCCCGTCTTCACCGCCGCGCAGATGAAGGCGCTTCCCGCCGAGTTCTGATCCCGGCGGAGTACTGAACTAGCCCTCGTAGGGGGCGAGCGAGTCCAGGATCCGCACGAGCTCGTCGTGCGAGACGCTCCCGCCGATGTTGATGGTGACGCCGTGCCCGGTGATCTGGGCTGAGTTGGCAGTGGAGAACCAGGCCGTACTGCCCGCAAAGTAGCCGTTCGTCAGCTTGAGTGGCTCGTCACTGGCGGCCGGAGGCGGCAGGGGAGGGTGTGCGCCCCAGTACGTCTGGGTCAGCACGTAGTCGAGGCCGGCACGGTACATGAGCTGGATGCCGTCGCCGTACGTGGACAGTCGCAGCGCGAAGCCCGCCGGGAGCCACGTCGCCACGAACAGCTTCCCGCCGCCTCCTCTCGCTGCGAGCACCCCCAGCGGCAGGCGGACGGCCCCGTGCGCGGCGACCGTCATCAGCGGTCGGGTGGGGGTGGCTTCCCAGTCGGCATTGCCGGTCGACGGCAGCGGCGTGAAGTTGGCCGCTGCCGGAAACGCCGTGCGCGGGGCACCGGCAGGAAGTCGCGGGTTCACTACGAGATGGGTGGCGACATCCCGGCTGACCACCCGGCCGGCGGGATCGTAGAGGGTCCGCACCAGAATGATGCCCGTGCGCTTGTCGATCACGAGATCCATCCTGCTGAATGTGGGAGACAGGTACCCGCTGGTGATTGTCACCGCCCACGCGGGGCGCCCGATCGCGGTGACGTCCTTGGGCGTGGCGTGACTGCCCTCCAAGGCGGCGATCGCACCGGACCGGAAGTCGCCAGCGAACAGGGGCATCGACGTGACTGCGTCCATGCCAGGCTGCGCCTGGAGGTCGCAGGGCGGGCCTCCCCGGCGCCAGCTGCGCAGCCCGGCCCGGGTCGTCCCCCAACTCCAGAAGCGCTCGACGTTCGCCGACGCCTGATAGGTCTTGAAGTGGGGGCCTTCGCGCAGGTCGCCAGAGGCGGTGAAGTACCGGCTCTCGTAGCTCCAGTCCCCGCGCGTGTTGAGGACCCACCGTGTCGTCACCAAAAGCTTCCCGTACTCGAGCGACGCGCGCGACGTCATCGTGAGTGAGTGCACGCCGCGCACACGGATCAGCGCGGCGCGCGTCTGCTCATAGGCGGTAGCCGGCGATGGCCCGGTCGCACCGCGCAGGCCGGGCAGGCCGACGAGCACGACGGCGATGGCGGCGGCCGTCACGACCGCGATCACAGCGCCGGTGAACAACCACCGGCGCCCAACCGGAGTGGCCGCCGATCCGGAGGCGAACGCCCGGCGCGTGCCCAGCGCGTCCTCGGCCAGCAGCTCGAACTGCCGTCGCAGCCGCCCGGCGAACCGCGTCTCGCCGAGGGCTCCTCTCTCGTCCTTTTCGCTCATCAGGTCACCTCACTCGTCCAGCTGCGCGGCCAGCCGTTTGAGGCCGCGGCTGACACGCGCTCTGACGACGTCCTCGCTGCAGTTCAGCAGACGTGCACTCTCCCGGTAAGACCTGCCCTCGATGACGCGCAGGCGCAGCGCCTCGCGCTGGTCGGGGCGCAGTTCGCGGAAGGCGGCGGCCACGGCGCGACCGACCTGCTCGAAGTCGATCAGCGCCTCCACCCGCTCGATGTCCTCAGGTCCGAGCTCGATACGCTCGAGGCCGAGCCGGCGCCGGGCGGTGTCTTCCACGCGGCGCCGTTTGATGAAGCGGCCTAACTTCCTGTACGCGATCGTGTAGAGCCAGGCCATGGCGGAGCCGTCGCCGCGGTCGTGGAATCGCCGCCGCGACGCGAACGCGTCCGCGAGCGTCTCGGCTGTCAGGTCGGCGGCGACTTGCCCGTCCAGCGTACGCCGCGCGAAGAAGCGGAGGAGGCCGGGCAGGGCGCGGTCGTAGAAGACGACGAAGCCCTCAGCCTGCTCGCCGGCGGCCGCGAGAAGATCCTCATCCCTCCGTGTGACTGCGTCCCCCACGGCCCCCCCGCTTCGTGCGCCGTCGTCGAGCACCTTTCACCCCGTCAATACCATGAGCGGCGATCTTGTGACGGAGAGCCCCGACGTGTGGCGGCGGCGATGGGGCATGGGGGCAGACAGATGGGCGCCCGCGGCACGCCAGGATCGTGCGAAGCGCGATCTGGGCACGTGCGGCCACGGCGGCTTCGCGCGCCCGCGCTGCGCTTCCCGGTACTCGGCCACGATTGCCGCGCCGCACGCCAGTCGGACTGTCGTGCGTTGCGGCATCAGCCTGACTCGAGTCCAGAGTCCGCTGCCCGCGAGCGCACATCCGCCAGCAGGGCGGTCACGCCGAGGGTCTCTGCCCACGAGTCGAGATAGGCCTGGTCCAGCACCTCGCCCTGGAACTCGAACACCCCGGCGGCATCTTTGACCTGCTTCTCGCTGCCGCCCGCCTGCGCGGCCCACCGCAGCTTCATGAGGATGGTGTCCTCGGGAGTCGAGACCTTCAGCCTGAGCCCCAACGCCTCGACTTCGAGCCGCCGCGCGAAGCGCTCGCGGTCGAAGGGCTCATCCTTGAGTAACCAGAAGTCGACCTTGTCCCCGGATACCGAGTCGAGAAGGTTGAACATCGACCTGCGACGGACCGCCTCCGCCACCGCACCCTCGTCAAGGTAGACGGTCGGCCCCGACAGCGCTGCGACGATGCGTGAGACGTCGCCGACCCGAATGTCCACGACCAGGTCGATGTCATGAGTGGCTCTAGGCTCGCCCTGCAGGCTCGAGGCCAGCGAGCCGGAGAGCATGTACTCGACACCGGCGGCATCGAGCGCCGCGGTGACTCGTCTCAGGAGGCTCTGTTCTGGCACCTTGCCAGCCGCTCAAGGTAGATGCGGTGCAGGGCTTCGTCGCTGGCGTCGGGGAAGCGCTGCCGGACCCCGGCACGCAGCAGCTCATGTGACAGCTCGGAGAGCTCGAACGCTTTCAGAAGGCGCTGCTCCGGTGTCATGCGCCGCAGCGTCTCGAGATAGAGCTGGCGGTTGGGGCGTGGCTTGGGGTCCATGCCAGAAGGATAGCACCGGGCAGCGCGGCAGATGGCGTACCATGGCGTCCAGGCATCAACGCGAGCACGAGGAGGCCAGAACGTGAGCCCAGTCCACAGGCAGCAGGACGACGCGACGCCCGGTCCGGGCGCAAAAGCAGAACTCGCGCGCGTCGCCGCAGCCGTGGGTGCGCCCGACTTCGTCCTCCCGTGGCTCGACCGCTTCTACGACGACCAGGACGCCGCTCTCGTGCTGGCGGCCTCCGGAGTTGAGCCGGCCGGCGGAGCGGCGGCGTTTGCCCCAACGGACGCCGACCGGCTTTACCGCGCCGTCCGCCGCGCCGTGCTCGACCGCGACGACGCCGGCGCCTATGCGCCGGCGTCCTTCCACGACCGCCTCGAGTTCTGGGCGATGCTCGAGGGCTGGAAGGACGTGCCCACTGACGTCCATCGGGGGCTGGCCGACTGGGACGTCGACTTCTACGCCGAGCACATCCGGGCGGGCGTCGAGGCGGTCCGCGACGGCGTCGCCCCCGCCGACCCCGCCGACGACCAGGGCGACTACACCTACGTGCTCCTCGAGGAGGGCGAGGCGATCCTCGCCGCGCAGGAGCACATCTACCTCTGGCCCTGTGACTGCCGCGCGATCGTCGGCGCGTGCCGCAAGCCGATGTACGCCTGCCTGCGCTTCGACAACGACCGCGGCGTGGGCTGGGAGATCTCCCGGGAGCGCGCCATCGCGATCCTGAGGGAGACCGACAAGGCGGGGCTCATGCATACCGCCGACTACCGCGGCGACCCCGCGGCGGCAGGCGCCATCTGCAACTGCTGCACCGACTGCTGCTACCCGCACCTCGCGACCGACCGCCTGGGCACGAGCGCCGTCTGGCCCGTGCGCCGCTACGTCGCCTCTATCGACGAGGACGCCTGCACGGCCTGCGGCAAGTGCAGCCGGCGCTGCCCGTTCGCGGCGTTCACCTCGGGTGAGGACAAGCGACCGCGGCTCGAGCCTTCGGCCTGCCGCGGCTGCGGTGTGTGCGCGACGGGCTGCAAGGACGCCGCCATCGCGATGCGGCCGCTCGGCGCCTCCGCCTGAGGCCGCGCCCCTGAGCACGGGGACCTGAGGGGAGACGGCTCAGCCTGAGCCGGGCCGCCTCCGCTCAGATCCCCGCGATCACCGCGTCGAGGCGCGCGACCAGCTCGTCCGGCAGCGCCGGGACCTCGTGCGTCGCGAGCAGCTCGCGCGCCTTCACGCCGGCCTTCTGCGTGAGGTCCAGCCCGCCGGCCGCGGCCCAGCGCTCGTGGCTGGCGCGGTTGAGCAGCTGTGCGCGCCACTGGTTGGCGCGCAGGTGCGTCTTGGTGTGCTTCTGGCCAAGGAAGTCGCCGCCGGGGCCGACCTTGACGAGCACGTCCACGGCCAGCGTCTCCTGCGACACTTCCACCGCGGCCAGCAGGCGCCGGTCGCGAGCGATGAACTCGTCCACCATCACCAGCTCCTCCAGCGAGCCGGTGAGGCCGAAGTCCATGTAGCCGCAGTCGTGGTTGAGGTTGGAGCCGAGCTGCATCGACAGCTTGACCATCTCGTCGGCTTCCATGCCGGCCTGCGCGTCGACGACCTGCGCGTCGGTGTGGCCGCTGAAGCCCCAGTTGGGCAGATTGAGCCACTTGGCCATCTCGACCTCGCAGGCGTAGGCGCGCACGAACTCCGGTGAGTTGTAGGAGCTCTGCGCCGTCGCCATGTCGAGCGTGTTGGGGCCCTGGCCGATGACGAACGCCGCGCCCGGCACCCGCAGCTGCTGCATCGCGAGGCCGAACAGCGCTTCCGCGAGGCCCAGGGTGACCTGGCCGGCCACCGTGATCGGCGCCGTGCCGCCGGCCACCGGCGACGGGCAGTAGGTGGACGGGATGCCGTTGTCGGCGCAGAAGAGCAATTTGTCGACGGTCTCGAAGGGGTGCTTGAGCGGGCTGACCGGCTGGTTGTACATCACGAAGTAGGGCTTGGCGCGCAGCTCCTCGGCGCCGCCGCGCACCTCGCAGGCCATGCGCCACATCGGCTCCACGGTCTCGACGCCGCCGGCCGTCATCACGAGCGGCTTGGTGGTGTTCTTGATCATGAGATTGAACTGCCGCGGATAGGCCTCACCGGCGTCCATGCCGTCCGGCCACGCGCCCGACATCACGAAGTCGATGTTGGGCAGCGCGTCGCACAGGCGCGCCGCGACGCCGACGTCCTCGAGCTTGCCGAGCCGCCGCTCGCCGGTCTCGAGGTCGAACAGGTGCATGATGTCCGAGCCGTTGCCGTAGTACGAGTTGCGGCCGCCCAGCTCCATGGCCGGCTCGCCGGCGCGGTCGTAGACCACGAAGCTCGCCGGCGCCATCGCGCGCGCCCAGCCCACGACGTCCGCGGGCACGCGCACCAAGCCGTCCTCGTCGAGGCTGCAGCCGCCCTCGAGCATGACGGCCTGCCCCTCCTCGTGGAGCACCTTCATGCCGACGTTGGCGAGGATGCCGAGCGCCGTGTCGTAGATCTTCTGCTTCTGCTGCTCGGTCAGGAAGCTCGGGCGGCCGACGCCGATCTGCTTGCTCACGTCTGTCATCGTGTCTCCTGACTCGCGGCGCGCCCGCGCGCGCCGATGGGCTCAACGATTGCAGCTGAACAGTATCGCGTCTAGCGAGTCAGTGCACACCTAAATCGTTCTCTGCCGCCTCGATAATCGACTTAAGTTTCGCCGCGACCTCTGGCGGCAGCGGCTCCGGCACGTGCGTCTCGAGGATCCGCCGGGCCTCGAGCAGGGCGCGCTCGTACATCGTCGTCGAGCCGGCGGCGGCCCACTCCTCGCGGACCCGCCGGTCGATGAACTTCGAGCGCGACTGCCCGCGCATGCCCTTGAGGGTGTCGTCGTGCGAGAGGAAGTCGCTGAACGGCCCCACCTCGGCGATGACGTCCACGGAGAGCGTCTCGTCGGTGACCGGGATCCCCGGCACGCAGTACTTGACCATACGCGCGAACTCGGCATCCATGACGAGTTGCGCATAATCGATGGTGACGCCCGACTCCAGCATCCCCAGCCCGTAGATCAGGTTGGCCCCTGCCAACGCCGGCAGCAGGCTGGTGATCGTCTTCTCATGGCCGGATTGGGCGTCCGCCACTTTGGAGTCGCCCTACGCACCAGCCACCCAGCTGGGCAGCAGGTAGAAGCGCGCGAGGCAGGCGACGCCGGCGCCGATCATGCCGCACTCGGGGCTGCCCACCGAGGCGCTGGCGAAGCGCAGGTCCATGGCCGTGGTCGAGGAGCCGTAGATGACCGGGGCGCCGCGCTGCGTGAGCTGCGCCAGCGTGATGCCGGCGAGCACCTCGGCGTTGTGGCTGACGAGCGTGCCGGCCAGGCTCACCGGCGACGAGCCGCCGGCCATGGCCATCGAGAGCACGTTGACCGGCACGCCGGCGCGGGCGCCCTCGATGATGATGCGGCAGGCGTCGGCGACCAGCTTGAGCGGGCTCACCGGGCAGGTGAGGAACGAGACGATCGGCCGCTTGCGCAGCTGGTCGTGCCCGCCGACTATGGCCGCCGCCATGTCGATCAGCTTGCGGGCGCAGAAGCCCGAGAGCGGGCCGATGGTGGCGTGCTTCGTCGTGTTGTTGAAGATCGCCTCGGCGTTGTGCAGCGCCGCCGTCTCCGGCGGCGCGTCGTGCGCGCCGAGCGGCCGCTCGACGACGTCGATCTCGGGCAGGGCGTCGATGATCCTGGTGCAGTCGGCGACGTCCTTCTTGAGCGACTCGTGCAGCTCGCCGGTGTACGGGTCGACGACCTGGATGCCCTCGCCGAAGTTCGTGAACCCGACCCGGCCGTCCTCGAGCACGACGTCCCTGGCCGGGTCGCGGCCGCACATCACGACCTTGGGCGGCGCCGAGCGGATGGCGTCGTCCACGAGGTGCGCCGGCAGGCACACCACGCGGCGCTCGCGATCGATCTCGGCACCCGCCTCGGCGAAGATCTCGAGGGCCTCCTCGTCCTCGACGAAGACCCCGGTGCGCCCCAGCACTTCGAGCGTCGCGAGGTGGATCTCGCGCAGCTCGTCGTCGGTGAACACCTCGAGCCTGAAGCCGCCGCTCTGGCGCGCTCCCGCGCGCGGGTTGCGTCTCATCAGCCGCCTCCCCCGTTCATCGGTAGCCCGCACCGGGAGTGGTGCGTTCCTTGAACCGCTCCACACAGTTGATCGGCACGTCCAGGACGCGCGCGATGTTGAACTTCGCCTCGATCTGGTTGGCCAGCCGTGGCTGGCTTATCGCGTAGCTGTGGATCCCGCCGAACCCGAGCTCGGCGCGGATATCGGTCATCACGGCCGGGTCGGAGAGGTCGAACGGCGTGACGCCAAGCTTGTCGGCCACGTACTGCTTTGCTTCCTTGAGACGCATGCCGCGAGTCATCTGCATCCGAGCCACCAGGTCTCCGGCTGCTCGTATACCGCCGATGCTTGCGGCTTGCGCGTGGGCATTGTGCATCCCGTGGGGATCGCCCGAACCCACCTACAACCCGTCCACGTGCAGCAGATCGACGAACGACTTGGCCGAGCGGCAGACCGCGTCCGCCAATGGGTGCACGAACATCGGCACGGCGCCGACGCCCATGCCGGCGTTGGGGTGGACCGGTATCGTCGCCACGTCCATGCACGGCTTGATCACCGCGATGGCGCGGGCGATGTTCCAGGCGAGCGACTTGCCGGTGTTGACGTTGACCACGGGCCCGAACATGGTGGCGCCGGCCTTCTGCGCGAGGAGCAGCTGGTCCTTGGGCCAGAGGCCAGCGAGCCGCACGCCCTCCCACTCGAGCTCGCCGTGCATGCCGAGCACGAACTCGCCGGCCATGCCGAGCTGCACGCCGAAGTCGGGGTACTTCTCGCGGATGATCGCCGTCGCCCTGAGCGCGGCCAGGAACTCGGGGTCGCCGGAGGCGCCGGTGGTGTCCCAGTCGATGGCGTCGGCGCCGGCCTCCCACTGCGAGTCGGCGAGCTTGACCATATCGACGACCGCCATCTCGACGGCTTCTTCCTGGGCGGCGCGCGACTCGGCGGTCTTGCCGAGCGGGAGCAGCTCGTTCCAGTTCTCGCACGGACCGTCGGGCTTGGAGTACAGCCCGAGGTTGGGCATCACGCCGTACTGAAGCGGCGCGATCGTGCAGAGCTGGGCGTCGTGCATGTACTGCGCCTCGTAAGCGAGGATCGTGCGCACGACCTTGAGCGAGTAGTCGCCGACGCAGAGCTCCAGCAGGTCGGCGCCCATCCACTGCTCGTAGGACTGCAGGTCCTGGATGCGCGTGGCGTGCGTCTTCATGCCGGTGCCGTCGCAGCTCAGGACGATCTCGTCGCCGACGTCGACGCCGGTGAAGCGCGCCGGCGAGGCGTAGATGTCGAGCAGGTGGTCGAGCTCCTCGTCGCTCAGCGGCGGCACCTTGGCCCGCTTGGCCGCCGCCTCCGACCCGGCCACGAGATCCGCTCTGATCTCGCTGCGCGTCATGCGCGTGAAGGTGCCGTCTCCCATGCGGGTCGGCACCCGGGCTTCGTTCGTCACGCTGTCCCTCCCCGTCTCAAGAGCTCGTGATCACGCGGTCTCCGGATCGGCGCGCCTCGCGCTAACCGGCCGGTTGATTAGTAGCTCACTAC
The DNA here is from genome assembly GCA_903912585.1 of uncultured Thermoleophilia bacterium. Lineage (GTDB taxonomy): Bacteria > Actinomycetota > Thermoleophilia > UBA2241 > UBA2241 > CAIXSE01. The sequence goes on from CAIWHY010000019.1 coordinate 21,765, forward strand.
ACAGCGGCCGGCGGCGGAAGTCAAGGCTTCGGCCGACCCTTCTTCGCCCGCCGTCAGGCCGGCCCGCCGTCCGTGCGGCCCGCCGGCCCGCCGTCCGCGCCGGCCTCGTCCTCCAGCGGCTCCCTGCCGACGTTCTCGCCCTCCCACTCGAAGTTGGTCTTGTCGGTGCGCAGGATGTGCCAGGTCTCGGTGTGGGCGATGCCCTCGATCTCCTCGAGATCCTCGTTGAGGAACTTGTAGAGACCCTCATTGTCGGGCAGATGCGCCTCGATCAGGATGTCGAACGAGCCGGTGGTGTACCCGACGTAGGCCACGTTCTCCATGGCCGCGAGGCGCTGGCCGACGCCCTTCGAGTAGCCGCGATTCACGCGGATGCCGACCATGGCATCGACGGGGAAGCCGATGGCGGCCGGGTTCACCCTCGCCATCGGGAAGATGGCGCCCTTGCCGATCAGGCGGTCGACACGGTTGCGCACCGTCGGCTCGGACACGCCGACCGCGCGGGCGATGCTGGCGTAGGAGCGGCGAGCGTTGGGCCGCAGCAGCTGCATGATGCGGCGGTCGAGCTCGTCCATCTCCACCGTGCCGAAGGGCGCCTGTCCCGTTCTGACCATGCTCACCTTCCCTCACCAGGTCCGGCCGTTGTGGCGCCATCATGTACGGATTCGAACGGCCGCGCAAGCAGACCCGTTAGGAAGAGAAGTCGCGGGCGGCGATTTACATTGAAAAGCGTCGCCGCAGCTTGACATCGCTTTCTGCCGGTGAAAGGGTGCGCCGGGAGCGTCGGCGAGCCACCGGCGCCGAACCAACGCGTCAGCGGAGGTGTGTGGACCATGCAAGCGAGGACCGCCTGGCTGTCCGACCCTGAGAAGAGCCGGATCGCCGACCAGGCCATGGAACTTCTCGCCGGCGTGGGCATGCGCCTCGCCGGTTCGGCCGTCCTGCCCGCGCTCGCGGCCAGGGGAGCGCGCGTGGACCAGGAGACCGGCGTCGCGCGCCTGCCGCGCGAGCTCGTCGAGTGGGCGCTCGCGCAGTGCCCGCGCCGCGTCGTGTTCGCCGGGGCGAGGCCCGAGGACGACGTCGTCCTCGACGAGGGCGAGCCCTTCCACTTCGCGCCCAGCGGCTGCGTCGCCAAGACGCTCGACTTCCGCACCGGCGTGCGTCGCGCCAGCACGCTGCAGGACCTGCGCGAGACGACCGGCCTGAACGACGAGCTGCCGCAGCTCGACGTCATGTGGACGCAGGTCTCCGCCACGGACGTGCCGCTCGAGCAGCGTGAGCTGGTGGAGTACTTCACGCTGCTCACCGAGACGCGCAAGCACGTCACCTTCGTCGACCCTCCCGACGACCCTGTCGCCGTCGGCCGCATCTGTGAGCTGCTCGCCGGCGACCTCGAGCGTTTTCGCGAGCGGCCGCGGATCTCGACGGTGCTCACCGCGGCCTCACCGCTGCAGATCGACGGGTCGGCGCTCGACATCCACATCGCCCTCGCCCGGCACGGCGTGCCGGTCCACGCCTACACGATGTCCATCGCCGGCGCGACCTCACCCGTGACTCTGGCCGGCTCGGTGGTCCAGGGCGTCGCCGAGTTCCTCGGCGCCGCCACGGCGCTGCAGGTCGCCGCGCCCGGCGCCCGGCTCGTCTTCTGCTTCGGCACGGGAGTGCTCGACATGCTGCGCACGACCTTCTCGATGGGCAACGTCGAGAGCACCCAGATGGGCGCCATGGCGACCGAGGTCGGGCACTTTCTGGGCGTGCCCACCTTGAACCCGGGATTCTCGACCGACAGCAAGCAGCCCGGGCTGCAGGCAGGCTACGAGAAGGCATTGAAGACGATGGGCGTCTGTTCCGCCAACCCCGACGTCGTCTCCGGCTGGGGCCTGCTCGACGCACACAACACGATGTACCTGCCGCAGTCGGTGGTCGACAACGAGATCGCCGCGATGGTCCGGCGCCTGCTGGCTCCGGTCGAGGTCTCGGACGCGACCCTGGCCGCGGGGTCCATCGCCAAGGTCGGCCCCGGCGGCGGCTTCCTCGCCGAGCGCGAGACGGCCAAGCGCATCCGCGCCGGCGAGCACTACTTCCCGACGATCTCAAACCGCCAGTCCTACGAGACGTGGGTCGAGGACGGCGTCACGGAGAACGACGTGGCGGAGGCCGAGGTAGAGCGGCTGCTGGCGCAGCACGCCGAGCGCGCCTGCCTCGAGGCCGACAAGATCGACGAGCTCGCCGCCATCTGCGGCGTAGACGAAGACCTGCTGCGCCGCGCCCGCCGCGCGTAGCGGCGCGCAGACCCTGCGAGCAACGGCTGCGTGCGCCGAGACCGGCGACGCGCGGCAGTCCAGCAACGAAGCGGAGGACTCATGACGGTGAAGATCGGCTACATCGGCCTCGGCAGCCTGGGCCGGCACCTGGCCGGCAGCCTCTTGCGCGCCGGCTTCCCGCTCACCGTGTACGACGTCGACGCGAGCTGCTCCGTCGACCTCGGCAAGGCGGGCGCCACCTGCGCCGGCTCCATCGCCGAGACGGCGCGTGCGTCCGACACCATCATCACCTGCCTGCCGTCCCCCGAGGCGGTGGCCTCCGTGGTCGCCGAGGAGGGCGGCGTCCTCGAGTCGCTCGCCCCCGGCGGCACCTGGATCGACATGAGCACCAACGACGCCCACGAGCTGCGGCGCCTCGCGTCGCTCGCCGCCGCCAAGGGCGTCGAGACGCTCGAGGCGCCGGTCACCGGCGGCGTCCACCGCGCCGCCGCCGGAATGATCACCGTGCTCGTCGGCGGCAAGGAAGAAGTCTACGAGAAGCACCGCGCCGCCTTCGACGCCATGGGCGGCCGCGTCTTCTACATCGGCGAGCTAGGCCAGGCCTCGGTGATCAAGGTGATCACCAACATGCTGGCCTTCATCCACCTCGTCGCCGACGGCGAGGCGCTCATGCTCGCCAAGAAGGGCGGCGTCGATCTCAAGCTGGCCTGGGACGTGATCAAAGCGAGTTCCGGCAACAGCTTCGTGCACGAGACCGAAGGCCAGCTGATCCTGAACGGCAGCTACAACATCAACTTCACGATGGACCTGGCCCGCAAGGACCTCTACTTCGCCCACCAGATGGGCCGGGAGTTCGGCGTGCCGCTCGAGCTGGCCGGCCTGACCGAACAGATCTTCGCGCGGGCGCGGGCCATGTACGGCGGCGGCGCGCAGTCGCCGATGGTCGTCAAGATGCTCGAGGAGGCCATCGGCACGGACCTGCGCGCCCCGGGCTTCCCCGCGGAGCTGGAGCCTGAGTGACATCCGGCGCGGGTCGCCGCCAGGCGTCGCTCTGCGCGCCGTCAAGCGACGCAAATGCCGCGAGACAGCCGCGAAACGGCAGAATGTTCTTCGCGCTGGTTGACTTGACGAACATCCGGCCAAATACTGCTGGTTCTGCACCATGGCAGGCCCCTCGGAGGCCGGTCGATCTGGAGAGAAGGAGACGGGCGTGACCGACATCAGGGACTTCGGGATGGGCTTCTTCTCCATCAAGGGCAAGAACGCCGTCGTGACCGGCGGTAACACCGGGCTTGGCCGGGCCTTCACTCTGGCGCTGGCCACGGCGGGCGCCAACGTCATGGTCCCCAGCGTCGTGGAAGATGACGGCTGCACCCGCGAGCTCGTGGAGGTGCACGGCTCCCGCTACGAGTTCCTCAAGGCCGACATCACCGCCACCGGCGCGCCCAAGGAGATCGTCGACGCCTGCGTCGACAAGTTCGGCTCGATCGACATCCTGGTCAACTGCGCCGGCATCTGCCCGCTGGCCGAGGTCCTCGACTTCGGCCGCGACAAGTGGGACGCGACGGTCGCGGTCAACCTCACGGCCGCCTTCGAGATGAGCTACGAGGCGGCCAGGCACATGGTCCCCCAGCGCAGCGGCAAGATCATCAACATCTGCTCCGTCTTCTCCTACCTCGGCGGCCGCTGGTCGTCCGCCTACGCGGCCACAAAGCACGGCCTGGCCGGGTTCACGAAGGCCTACTGCGACGAGCTCGCCGAACACAACGTCCAGGTCAACGGCATCGCGCCCGGCTACTACGCGACGGAGATCACGAGGCAGACCCGCAGCGACCCGGTCACGAACCAGCGCGTGCTGGATCACATCCCGGCCGCGCGCTGGGGCGAGCCGCTCGACCTCATGGGCGCCGTCGTCTTCCTCGCCAGCCAGGCCTCGGACTACGTCAACGGTCACGTCCTGTCCGTGGATGGCGGCTACCTGGTCCGCTAGGACCGGGGAGGGAGCGGCGGGATGGCAGGCAAGTACCTGATCGGCATCGACAACGGCACGCAGAGCTCCAAGGTCGCCATCTACGACCTCGAGGGGAACGTCGTCTGCGAGGCCGTACGCGCACTGCTCCCCATGGAGCACCCGCAGCCGGGGTACGCCGTTCACCCCGACGACGACCTCTGGGAGTCCATCGTCGCCGCAAGTCGCGAGGTGATGAGGAATTTCACCGGCGATCCGGCCGACATCCTCGGCGTGGGGCTGTGCACGATCCGCTGCTGCAAGACCTTCCTCAAGGCCGACGGC
>CAIWHY010000020.1 GCA_903912585.1 uncultured Thermoleophilia bacterium
CATCCACCGGCGCCTCGCCGAGCGTGGGCTCGCGCTGCCCGTCTACTCGTCAAACCTCGGTGGGACCTACGCCGGCTGGTTCGTCACCGGCGGCGTCGGCCTCAACGCCTTCGGGGGCCGGCGGGCCGCCGACATCGTGCGCGCCGCCGACGTCGTGCTCCCGTCGGGCGAGCTCGTGCGCTTCCACGCCGACGGGCGCCTCGACGTGCCGGGCTCGTCCGCGCGCCCGCGGCACCGCGAGGTCCCGGCCGACGAGGCCGAGGCGTGGTTCCGCGCCCGCGGCCTCGAGCCCTTGGGTCTCGCCGACCTCGCCGGCAGCGAGGGCATCCTCGGCGTGGTCGTCCAGCTCGTGCTCAACGTCGGCCGGCGCCCCAACATCGGCGCCTTCCTGCTCGAGTTCCGGCACGCTCCGGATGCCTTCGCGGCGGCCGCGCGGATCGCGGCCGAGGCCGGCGGCACGCTGCCGCGCCCGGCCAACCTGCGTCTCGTCCTCGGCTCGCACCTGCGCCACCTGCGCGCCATCTGGGCCGAGGAGGACGCGCGCCCGTGGCGCCGCCGGCCCTCCAGTCTCAGCCGCGGTGACGGCATGCCCTGGGCACGCCTCGACGGCCCGCAGGAGCTGCGCACGCCGCGGGAATCGCTCGCCGGTCCCGCCGCCTCGCCGGCCGGTCCCGCCGCTGCGTCGTCCTCCGGCGGCCCCGACGCTGGCGGCCGCGACGCCGCCGGCCGCGAAGCCGGCGCCTACCTCTACGTCGACTTCCTCGGCGTGCGCGCCGGCCGCGCCTTCGCGGCCGCCATCGCCGATCTGCCGGGGCGGCCGCGCGCGCTCGACGGCGAGAGCGTGCGCATCGCCGCCGAGCGCTTCCGGCCGCAGCAGAACAAGCGCTTCGGCCCGGGCCTGCTCGCGGCCGAGGTGGTGCTGCCGGCGGCCCTCGTCTCGCCGTACCTGCGCGACGCCTGGCACCTGGCCCGCCGCGCCGGCGTCGCGCTCGACCCCGAGGTCTACTATCTCGGGGGCGGGCAAGGCGACGGGAGCGGGCACGGCGACGGCGGCGGCGAAGCCCTGGTCATCGCCGGCTACCTCACCGATCACCGCACCGCGGCGTTCGATCTGGACCTGGTACTGGCGCCGGCGCTGCTCGACCTCGCCGTGCGCCGCTTCGCCGGCCGGCCCTACGTGCTCGGGCGCTGGCAGGCGTCGTTCGCCGCCGACCGCTTCGGACCGGCGGGCACCGAGCGGCTCGCCGGGCTCAAGCGCGGCCTCGACCCGCAGGACCTCCTCAACCGCGGGGTCGTGCTGGGGATGGGCTTGCGCGGGCCGCTCGGCGGCCTCGTGCAGCGCGTCTACCGGCCGGGCGTCACGTTCGTGCGCCGGCTGTGGAGCACGCCCGGCTGCGCCCCTCTCGGCCGCGTCGCGCGCAAGGCCTTCGCCGCCCTGCCCGGCCCGGGGAAGGGGCGCGGGGAAGCGGCCGGGACGGCCGCCGCCGCGGCGCCCGCCGCCCGGGCGATCCACTGCGTCAACTGCGGCGAGTGCAACGGCGTCTGCCCCGTGTACGACTCGTCGGCGATCGCGCTGCCGCAGACGCTCACGCATCACGGCGAGCTCGCTTACGCGGGCGGCACGCCCGGCCCCGCGGTCGCCGCGCTTCTCGACCTCTGCATGCGCTGCGGCAACTGCGAGGAGGTCTGCCAGGCCGGCATCCCGCACCTCGAGGTGTACGCCCAGATGGCGGCCGCGGCTGACGCCGCCGTGCCCTACGACTTCGCGCGCCATGCGCTCGCTCTGGTCTCAGTCCGCGGCGCCCCTCGCTACCGCGACGGGTTCCTCGACGTGCGCCCGGGCATGTACCTGCGGCGCGCCCCGGCCGCGCTCACCGGTGCCGTGCGCTTTCGCGTCCTGCGCGCCGAAAACGATGCGGGGCCGGCGGCGACCTGCCTGCACTGCGCCGCCTGCGTGCCCGCGTGCCCCACCAACGCCAACCTCGAGTTCCGCGACGCCGACGCGCGCCTCGTCTCCACCGACGAGCTCAGCTGCATCGGCTGCGGCGCCTGCGTAGAGGTGTGCCCGGCCAACAAGCTGAACGGCGGCCAGACGCTGCGCGTGGTCGAAGCGCCGACCGCCGCCGCGCTGGATGCGATCGCCGAGTTCGAGGGGATGGGCGCCCGGTGACCAGGCTCAGCAACGAGCTCGCGGAGATGGCCGCCGGCGGGCGCAACGGCGCCGCGGCCGCGGCGCCCGGCAACGGCCGGCTCGCGGCGTGGGAAGACCTGCTCGCGTACATAGTCGACCGGGACTCCGCGCTGGTGTCGGACCGGGAGCGCACGGCCGCGCTGCTGAGCCATCTGCTGCGCCGCGCCGGCCTCGAAGAGGGCGAGTTCTGGGCCCTCGACCGCGCCCTGCGCAGCCAGGTCTTCCTGGGCGCCTACGCGGGCAACTCGCGCGCCGTCCCCGCACTTGAACTGACGGCCTTCGACGTCGACAAGCTGCTCAAGGAGCGCTTCCGTCGCGAGCCGCTCACGGTGGGCGCCGCCTGGCACCACGGCTACTGGCGCAGCTACTTCAGCCACGCGGCCATCACGCATCCGGCCAACGACGGGCTGCGCGAGGAGTTCAGCACCGCCTGGGACATCGTGCGCAAGCGGCCGGCGGTGCTGTACCGGGAAGGCGACGGACGGCGGGCGGAGGAGCTGCGCGCCGTCCGCCTCGATCTGCCGCTCATCGTGGGGCCGCTGCCCTACGGCGACGGCGTGCGCCTCGAACTGGCATATCTCGAGGCGATCGCCCAGGCCGACCCCGCGCACGACATCCGCTCGCGCTCGCTCGTGGTGATAGAGGCCGACGCGGCCGTCGCGCACGCCGCGGAGCTGCTGCCGCACGCCGCGGACCTCGTCGTGAGGCTTGCGCCACGCCACGCCGCCGGCCTCGAGGCCGGTACGCCGGAGGCCGGCCCGCTGGCGGAGCTCGTCCGCGCCGCGCGCATCGTCGAGCTCGACCCGTGGGGGGATGATCGCGCCGAGCGCAGCACCGAATTCGGCACCGGATTCGGCACCGGATTCGGCACCGGATCCGGCACCGAATTCGGCACCGACAGTGGCGACACACATGCCACTACGGGCGCCGCCGACCACGACGCGGGGGCTGCCGGCTGCGCCGCCGCCGGGGCCCTGCAGGCCCTCGCCGACGCGGCGCTCGTAGTGAACCCCGACCTCTTGCTGAGCGTCTACGTGCGTTTCGACGGCGACGCCTTCTGGGCGCGCCTCGAGGAAGGCGCGCGCCACGAGGCCGTCGCCCTGATCCACTACCAGACCGGGGCGCGGAAGTCATACCGGCTCACGCCCAAGATCGACGCCTTCCTCAAGCAGAAGCTGCTGCGCGCGCGCGTGCAGCTGGTCTGCGCCGGCGGCGACACCGACACGCAGGCCTCGGCGGCCACCGTGTATGAAGGCGTTCTGCTGGGCGCCAACGGCGGCGCCATGACGCACGCCGCCGCCATCGCGCTCGTGCCGGAACTGGTCGACGAGCTGGGCGCGGGTGGCGACGCGCGGCAGACCGACGGCGAGCCGTCGCTTGCGGACGCGGCGCTCGCCGCAGCGGACCCGGCGGCGCTGCGCGAAATGGCGCTGTGCTCGCTCACCTGCTGGCAGCACAGCATCCTCGACTTCCTCAGCTGCATGGGCATCGACGACGTGCAGAAGACGAGCGGCAACACGATGGCGATCACGATCACCGAGGACTGGGTGCGCGAGGTCGACGCGCTCGCCACGGACGAATTCGGCCGCGCCAACGCCGCGCAGAACGCGGCGCGCGTGGCGGCCGAGCCGCCCCCCGCGGACGTGCGCGAGCAGTATCGCGTCTCGGCGCTGCTCACCGAGCGCCAGCCCGACCTGCCGCTGGTCAACGCCGCCCGCGTGCTCGCCCAACGCGATGCCAACTACCACCTCGAGAATTCGAGCCGGGCCCTCAACGCCGACTTCCTCGAGGTCATCTACCGCATGGCGGCAGGGGAGATGCCGAAGCTGGACGACTTCTTCGTGGCCGGCGACCAGGGCCCGTATTCGCTCGACCGGGTCGGCCTCAAGCTGTCCCGGGAGTCGGTCGGCTGGTCGCTCGCGCGCCTGCGCCGCGACCCGGCGCTGCTCGACTACGTCCAGCTCGCCGTGCCCAGGGGGTTCTCGCGGCCCGGCGCCGCGGCGCCGGGCGCCTCCGTGAGCGTCCACGCCGAGCCGGACGGCCCGGCCCTGGTGCGCGTCGAGGCCGATGCGCGCGGCGGCTTCGAGCTCGCGCTCGACGCGGGGCACCTGCTCGAGGTCG
>CAIWHY010000021.1 GCA_903912585.1 uncultured Thermoleophilia bacterium
TGAAGCCGGCGCCGGCGCCACGCCCGGCCTCGCCGGCGCGCCCCCGGACGGCGGCAGGATCGGCGGCAGGCCCGGCAGCCCCGGCAGGCCCGAAGCGGCCGGCGGCGGCACGGCGCGGCCGGCCTGCTGCGCGTCTGCCGGGTCTGCGTCCGCAGGCCGCGGCCCGGCCGTGAGCGCGTCGGGGCCGGCGTGCGCCATCGCCAGCAGGATCGCGATGCGTTCCTGGATCGGCGGGTGCGTGTCGAACAGGCCCGCCGTCTCCTTGGCCTTCTTGCCGCGCAGCGGATTGGCGATGTAGAGGTGCGCGGTGGCGCGGTTGGCGGTGCGCAGTGAGTCGGGGTCGCCGGCGATCACGTTAAGCGCCCGCGCCAGGCCCAGCGGGTTGCGCGTCAGCTGCACGCCGGTGGCGTCCGCCAGGTATTCGCGCTTGCGCGAGATGGCGAACTGGACCGCGTAGGCGGCGAGCGGAGCCAGGATCGCCAGCGCGATGGCGACGACCATGAAGATGGCGTTGGAGTCGCCGCCCGAGCCGCTGTCCCGCCGCCCGCGCCCGCCCATGCCGCTGAAGAAGCTCCAGCGCAGGAAGAAGTCGGCGATGAGCGCGATCATGCCGACGAGGATGCCGACGAGCGTGGCGAAGCGGATGTCGTAGTTGCGCACGTGCGAGAGCTCGTGCGCGACGACGCCTTGCAGTTCCTCCCGGTCCATCATGCGCAGCAGGCCGCTGGTGACGGCGACGGAAGCGTGTTTCGGGTCGCGCCCCGTGGCGAAGGCGTTCGGGGCGGGGTCCTCGATGACGTAGACCGCCGGCACCTGCGGCAGGCCGGCGGCGATCGTCATCTCCTCGACGACGTTGTAGAGCTGCGGCGCGTCGGCGTGCGTCACGAGGCGCGCGCCGCTCACGGCGAGCACGAGGCGGTCGCCGCTGTAGTAGCCGATCACGCTCCAGGCGATGGCGACGACGCCGAACACGCCGAGCAGGCCGAGGCCGCCGCTGGTGCCGCCGACCCAGGCCGCGCCGATGGCGTAGCCGAGCGCGGCCAGAAGAGCGACCACCATCCCCATGAGGAGCCAGGACGCGCGCCGGTTGCGGCGGATCTGCTCGTACATCGTCTGTGCCTCTGAGCGCGCCGCTTAGCGCAAGTCGACCTTGGGGACTTCCTTGTCGCCCTCAGGGGCGACGAAGTACTGGCGCGCGGTGAAGTTGAACATGCCGGCGATGAGGTTAGACGGGAACATCTGCAGCTTGTTGTTGTACGTCAGCACGGTGTCGTTGTAGAACTGCCGCGCGAACGAGATCTTGTTCTCGGTCGCGGTGAGCTCCTCTTGCAGGCTCATCACGTTCTGGTTCGCCTTGAGGTCCGGGTAGCTCTCGACGACCGCGAACAGCGACTTCAGGGTGCCGGAAAGGGCGTTCTCCGCCTCCGCCTGGGCCTGCGGCCCCTGCTGACCGGCGTTGATGGCGGCGGCGCGCGCCTCGGTGACCTTGGTGATGGTCTCCTGCTCGTAGGACA
>CAIWHY010000022.1 GCA_903912585.1 uncultured Thermoleophilia bacterium
ATCGGCGCCGGCCGGCCCTTCCGCTTCACCAGGCGCTCACCACGCCGACTCGATCACGTCGTAGCCGCGCTGGCCGCGCGCGTGGCAGTCGTTCCAGGCCTCGTCGAAGGCGTCGGCTTCGTCCTCGCCGAACGCCGCCACGATGTACGGCCGCACGTCGTAGCCCGCGCCCTCGAGGCGCGGGTCCGCTGCCATGACGTAGGTCCAGGTGCCGTCGTCGTTCGGCTCGCGCGGCTCCAGGAAGCGCATGTGCGTCATGAGCCCCTCATCGGCCCGGGCGGCCGCCGGGGCCAGGATCTCGTGGATGAGGCGCTCCCACTCCTCCCGCTTGTCGGCCTTGATGATGTCGACCCACACCGTCACGCGCTGGCCGCGGGTCGCGCGCGGCGCGGGCGCAATGCCGAGCGACACGTCGATCACGCTCGTCGCGACTGTGGGGCCGCTGCGCGCGGCCGCGTGCTGGGTCTCGCGCCCCGGCATCTGCGCCGGGTTGTAGCCTTCGTGGTCCTTCATGGCGGCCTCCTGTCAGCGGCCGGTATCTGTCGGGGTGGTCCGCCGGCGGCGGACCCCGCGCCCGCAAGAAGCCCGGGCGCGTACGGATGTTGTTCCCTCAGGGCGGGCCGCGAAGCGAGCGCCGTTGCGGCGCGCAGCGCTGCTTGAGCGCGGTGCAGGCGGCCGCCCGGGAGGCTGCCCCGGCGGCGATACGGTACGATTGGCGCCAGATCCCACGGCGAACGAGAGGCGGTCCCACGATGTACTGGCAGCGCGGCACGCTCATCCCCGAGCAGGTGCAGTTGGTCATCCGCAACCTGCCTCTCGACATCAGCTTCGCCGATGAGAACGACGTCCTGGTCTACTGGAACGGGCCCACGTACAAGACCTGCGACGCGCGCTACATCGGCCGCGACGTGCGCGACTGCCACCCCGAGAGCTCGCTCGACGTGCTCGAGGACATCCTCGCGCAGTTCAAGGCCGGCACGAAGGACGTGGCCGAGGGCTGGGAGCTGGACGGCAAGCGCTTCACCTACACGCGCTACACCGCCGTGCGCGACGACGCCGGCGCCTACAAAGGCATCCTCGAGGTGAACCACGACGTCACCGGCATGCGCGCGCTCGAGGGCGCGCAGGCGCTGCCGGGCTGGTGAGCGCCGTGACCCTCCTCGCCGCCACCATCGCCGCGCTCGTCGCCGTCCAGGCGAGCAAGATCGTCCTGCTCGTCCTCGTGGGCATCTGCGGTATCGCCTTCGGCACCTGGCTGCGCCTGTACCTCGAAGACCGCAAGAAGAAAAAGAAGTAGCCGGCGGCGGGCGCCCGCGGCGTCAGCGCACGAAGGTGGCCGCCCGGCCGCCGAACTCGAGCAGCCCGATGCGCACCTTGACGGCGCGCCCCCGCGTCACCGTGAACGCGGCCGCGGTACCCGTGACCGGGTCGCGCCAGGTGTCGCCGTCCCACGGCCGGTAGACGATCGTCACGCCGCGGCCGAGGCGCACGCGCAGCGTGTCGCCCACTCCGCGGCTCACCGTGACGCGCGCGTAGTACTGCTGCGCGTAGGCGCCCGCGTACACCGAGCGCTGCCGCGGTGCGGCCGCGTCTGCGGGCGGCGCTTGGGGGAGCACGCGCAGCGGCGGCGAGGCGGGCGGAGCGGGCGCGCTGGCCGGAGCGGGCGCACCGGCCGCGGGCGGAGCAGGCGCCCCGGCCACGGGCGGCGCGGGCCCGCCGGCG
>CAIWHY010000023.1 GCA_903912585.1 uncultured Thermoleophilia bacterium
AATCGTCGATCGCGCGCTCGGGGCCGGGCTCGACGAGCGAGAGGGTGACGGTCTGCCGCTGGATCAGGTCCCACTGGACATCGATCACGTAGGCGATGCCGTCGCGGAATGAATTCGGCACGATCAGGATGGCGGTGGCCAGCGCCAGCGCGAGGGTGGTGAGTGCGCTGCGCACGGGTCGCCGCTCGATGTTGCGCAGGGCCATGCGGAACGAGGCGCTGAACCAGCGGGCGAGGCCGAGGCGCTCGGCGAGGGCGGGACGGAAGCTGGCGGGGGCCTCGGGCCGCATCGCCTCCGCGGGCGGCAGGCGCACGGCCCGGCGCACGGCGCCGGCGACGCCGAGGAACGCAGCCAGCGCGCTGACGAGGCTCGCCGCGACCAGCACGCGGGTATCGAGCAGGAAATCGAGCTGCGGGAACCGGAAGAAGAGATGGTACATGCCCACGAGCTCGTGCCCGAGGATGATGCCGCCGACGGCCCCGAGGCCGGTGCCCGCGACGACGATGGCGAGCGAGAACTTGAAGTAATGCGCGCCCACCTGGGCGTTGCTGAAGCCGCAGGCCTTGAGCATGGCGATCTGCTCGCGCTGCAGCGCGATCTGTCGGCTCATCACGGAATTCGTCATGAACGCCGCCACGCTGAGGAACACGAGCGGGAACGCGATCGAGAGTCCCTGCAGCACGCGGATCTCATCGTCGAGGCGGCGGTGGGAAGGATGATTGGAGCGGCCATATGCGCCGCGGCCGCCGTACGGCGAGAGGAGGCGGTCCACGGCGGCGATGACCTCGCCCTCGGAGGCCTCCGGCGCGAGCGTGAGCGCCACGTTGTTGAACGCGCCGTACAGCTGGAACGCCGTGGCCAGCTCCTTGTACGGCATCCAGAACACGCCGTAAGTTTTGTTGTCGGGCAGCGCGGAGCCGGGCGGCGCCTCGAAGACAAACTCGGGCGAGAGGGCGACGCCGGTGAGGTGGAAAGTCTGCTTGGTGCCGTTGAGCACCGCGTCGATCGTGTCCCCCGGATGCAGGCCGTGCGCCTGGGCGAACGCCTCGCCGACCGCCAGCTCGCGGCGCGTCGTGTGGCTCTGGGGCAGGCGGCCGGCGCGCAGGTAGGGCCGGTTCAGCTCGGGCGCGCCGCGCTCGGGCAGCGAGTTCAGCAGCCCGACGGCGGGCAGGTCGAGGCCCGGCACGTCGAGCGTGACCTGGATCGCGATGCCCGTCTCCACCGTGGCGACGCCGGGAATGGCCGCGAGCTGCGCGCGCACGGCGTTCGGGGCGCGCTTCAGCCGCGCGAACACGTCGGCGAAGCGGTTCTCGCGGTAGTAGGTGTCGCGGGTCGTCGCGAGCGACAGGATCAGCGAGCGCGTCATGATCATCATCGCCAGCCCGCACGCCATCACGAGCGCGACGGCGAGGGCCTGGGACTTGATCGCGACGAGGTCGCGCCGGAGCTTGCGGTCGAGGAGGGGCATGCGGCTACCAGGCGAGGTCGCGCACGCGGCCGCGCTGCGCGTTGGTCCGCTCGTGGACGATGCGGCCGTCGGACAGCGTGAACACGCGGTCGGCCATGTCGGCTAGGATGGCGTTGTGCGTGATGATCACGGCGAGCGTGCCGAGCTCGCGGTTGATGTGCTCGATGGCCTCGAGCACGGTGATGCCGGTGTGCACGTCGAGCGCGCCGGTGGGCTCGTCGCACAGCAGCACCTCGGGCCGCTTGGCGATGGCGCGCGCGATGGCGACGCGCTGCTGCTCGCCGCCCGACAACTGGGCGGGGAAATGGTCCATGCGCTCGGCCAGGCCGACGAGGTGCAGCGCCTCCTCCGGCGCCATGGGCTCGGGGCAGAGCTCGGTGATCAGCGCCACGTTCTCGCGCGCGGTGAGGCTGGGGATGAGGTTGTAGGCCTGGAACACGAAGCCGACGGCGTGGCGGCGGAACTGCGTCAGCTCGGCCTCGCCGGCCGTGCCGAGGTCCCGGCCGCGGTACCGCAGCGTGCCATGCGTGGGGGAATCCAGGCCGCCCAGCTGGTTGAGCAGGGTGGACTTGCCGCTGCCCGAGGCGCCGAGGAGGACGACCAGCTCGCGCGCGAAGAGATCGAAGTCCACGCCCCGCAGCGCGGTGACCGCGGCGAGGCCCTCGCCGTAGACGCGGGCCAGGCCCCGGACCTGGAACAGCGGCGCGCGCGCGGCGGCAGGGCTCGGCGGGTTCGCAGCGGGGGGCATGACCCGTTGATCACATCCTGACGGCGGATTGGGGCAACGCCCAAACCTCGACGGCACCGACCATAAGTCCCATGGGCCGCAGGGACCGCATGGGACTTATGCCGGAAAAAACGCGACCGAGGGTCTTACGCCTCGCTGTCGCCGCCGGTGATGACGGTGCCGCCGACCACGTTGACCTTCTCGAGGATGGCCTGGGTGATCTTCTCGGCGAGCTCGGGCTTTTCCTTGAGGGCGGCCTTGGCGGCATCGCGGCCCTGGCCGACGAGGTTGCCCTCATAGGCGATCCACGCGCCCTTCTTTTCCAGAATCTTGTGCTCGAGGCCGAGGTCGAGGAGCGAGCCGGCCTTGGAGATGCCCTCGTCGTACATGATGTCGAACTCCACCTCGGTGAACGGCGGGGCGACCTTGTTCTTCACGACCTTGATCTTGGTGCGGTTGCCGATGACCTTGCCCTCGGGCGTCTTGATCTGGTCCTTGCGGCGGATGTCGATGCGGATGGACGAGAAGAATTTCAGCGCGCGGCCGCCGGAGGTCGTCTCGGGGCTGCCGAACATCACGCCGATCTTTTCGCGGATCTGGTTGGTGAAAATGCACACGCAGTTCGTCTTGCTGACGACGGCGGTGAGGCGGCGCATGGCCTGGGACATCAGGCGGGCCTGGCTGCCCATGGTCATGTCGCCCATCTGGCCGTCGAGCTCGGCCTTGGTGAT
>CAIWHY010000024.1 GCA_903912585.1 uncultured Thermoleophilia bacterium
AATAAGGAGGTAGTAGCCACGAGTCTCCCTCGGGACCATTGGCGGCGGCTTCGGGCGGTGCCAATTACGACGGGCAGGCGGAGCCACTCGGGGTTGCGCGATCTGGGTTGGAAGCGGTGGCGGAGCCCGGGAGAGGCGGAGCCCGGAGGGCGACGACCGCGTTCTCTCCCCCTGAGGGGTGCGCGTGGCCGGGTCCTTTGGGCGGGGTCAGGTTCCGCTGCTGGGATCCCGGTCGGTCGTGGGGCGGGCGAGCCGGCTGAGCGCCCTGCGGAGAGTGTGGCGGGCGTAGCGTTCGGCATCGGTGGCGCGTCGTTCTCGGGCACGCTGGACGAGGCGAGCGTGGACGAGGCACGGGTCGCAGCCGGCCTCGAGCAGGCTGCAGGTGAAGGCCCAGTCCGCGCCCGAGGCGCTGGTGTCCGTAGCGTGCACGCCGTCGGCTGCTGACCCTGGGGGGGAGCCGTAGAGACGACGCTGGCCGGCGGGGGAAGGCGGCTGCGCGAGGGCCGGGGCCGGCTGCCATGGGGCAAGCTCCGACGCTTGGAGCACGTTCACCCAGACACCGGCGCGCTTGCAGTTCTTGAAGCCGGCCAGCCTCCCGAGGTGCTCGCCAGAGATGGATCCCAGATCCGCACCGAGGCGGGGAGCGAGATAGCGCTGGGCTCGGTGCCGCTCGTCTTCATCCAGCGGGAGGCTGCAGCGCAGCCAGATGTGACAGCCGCCGGCCGCGGAGGTGTGGATGAGAAGGGCGCCGTACTTGCGGGCTACAGCGGCTGCCGCGGAGCAGGGCACGTCATCGAGGAACACGAGCGGCCATCGATAGCCGCGGGCCGGGCGGACGTAGACGTCGGCGTTGCGGACGTTGTGCGCCCTGGCCCAGGGCAGGGGGAGCGTGGCGAGCGGCCTATCAGCGTGCCACAGCATGGCGCCATCCGGGCGCCGGACGGCGAGGTCGGCTCGGTCAACGCCGGCGCGTGACCACCACGTCAGCATCCGGTCGGTGTGGTCTCGCGCCGGCATGAAGAAGCGAAGGCCGTCGAGCCTACGTGTCGAGGGGGTCGGGGTCGGGGCTGTCGGGAGCCTTGGAGCGCTGGCGCGCGACGTGTTGGCGGTAGCTGGGGCCGTCGATGTCGAGGCGGACGGCGTTCATGACCAGGCGATCGAGGATGGCGGCTGCGAGGGTGGCGTCGCCGAGGTACTTACCCCAGGCGCTGAGCTTGATGTTGGAGGTCACGGCGGTAGAGCAGCGTGTGTGGCGGCGATCGAGGAGGTTGAACAGGGTGTGCGCCGCGGTGGGTTCGTCGTCGCGCTTCTTGACCTGGCCGAGACCGACGTCGTCGATGACGAGCAGAGCCGGCCGGCACCAGCCCTTGAGGCGCTGTTGGTAGGTACCGTCGGCGAGCCCGGCGTGGAGGTCGTCGAGGAGATCCGCGCCGCGGGCATAGCGGACGGTGATCTCCTTTTCGCAAGCCTTCAGGACGAGCGCTTGCAGGAGGTGACTCTTGCCGGTACCGGACTTCCCGGTGAAGAGGATGTCCTCGTGCCGCTCGACGAAGCCAAACGTGGCGAGGTCCTCCACGACGGCACGGTCGAGCTTGGGCTGAAAGTCCCAGTCGAATGCGGCCAGGGTCTTGCGCAGCCTCAGGCCGCTCTTGGCGAAGCGGTACTCGATGCGCTGCTCGCGCTTGCGAGAAGCGGCATCCCCGAGGACAGTCTCCAGCAGTTGCAGGTACGAGGGCCGGTTCCTGGTGGCGGCGTCGAGGTACGGGTCGATGCGTTCGTCGAGGTCGTTCAGAGCGAGCCTGAAGAGGTGGCTCCGGAGCCGCTCTCTCAGGCCGTCGTCTCCGGGGAGCTCCTTTGCCGCTGTCATGGTTTCTTCCCGCAGGGAAGCCAGTCGTACTCCGAGAGGTCGCGTGGCGCGGTGTCGCACTCGCCCAGCGCGGTGGCCAGCTTCTTGGCGGTGGCTTCGGCCACGTACTCGTCCAGGCTTCGCGGGGCAGCACGCGCCACGAGGATGCGTTCGACGGCGCCATGCTCGAAGGCGCCGAACTGCACCGCGTGGGCCAGAGCGGCCAGCAGGTCCAACGTGGAGAAGCGCTCGCGCAGAGCCAGCACCAGCCGAGCGTGGTACGCCGCCGAGCGCGGCTGGGCCGACTCGAGCCCCGTGAGAAACCGTACCGCTTGCTCACCGAGGTCCCGGAAGGCCTGGCGAAGCTGGTCGAGGTCGGCCCCACGGCGGGCAGCCGGACGACCGGGCAAGCGGATGTCCTCGCCTTTGCCCGGCGGACGCAGCTCGTGACGCGCCACGCATGCCAGGTTTACGGCGTAGATGAGGATCTCGGACTGGGTCACGCGCACCGGCAGCAGGTCCGTGACGTGCTCGACAGGAACGCCGTAGCGATTGCCTTGCCACGCCACGTAGCCCTCGATGTCGCACACCCGGTAGACGACCCGCGCCGTGTCGTAATGGTGGACGGGAAGCGGCAGCAGGTGGCCGCGTTCCTCCTCGAAGAGCTCCAGCGCCGTGCGCTTGACCTTCTTGTGGACCCGCACGTCGCACACCGTGTCTTGCCAGTGCGCGAGCTGCGCCTTCAAGTCCTCCTCGTCGCGGAAGGAGCGCCCGTTGAAGAACGACTTCTGCAGCTCGTAGAAGCTCCGCTCGACCCTCGGCTTGTCATTGGGGTGAAACGGCCGGCACGCTTCTGCCTGGAAGTCGTAGTAGGTTGCAAAGTCGACGAAGCGCGGGTTGTAGATCGGCTGACGTCCTTCCCAACGCAGCACGACGGCCTTCTGGTTGTCGTACTTGCACTTTCGTGCCACGCCTTCGAATCTCGTGAAGGCGCGCACGTGACCGTCCATCAGCGCGTGAAGGTCGGACGTCGGGTAGAAGGTGAAGTGCTTGCGGTGGCTGTAGCGCAGAATGTAGCCGAAGACCTGCAGCGTCTTGGTCGGTGCATGGGTGAAGGGCACAGTGAAGGGCGACCAGTCCGACTCGGCCAGCGTCCCGGGCAAAGCCGCCTCGACGCTCTGGCTCACCTCGGGCTTCTCCTCGGGCCGCACGCGGCGCACGTGGTCCTTCACGACGGTGAGCCGGCCCTCGTACCCCTCCTCCTTCAGGATCTCGAAGACCCGCTGGGAGGTGATGCCCTCGTATTGCTCGAGCAGCTTCAGTACGCGGGGCCGGTACGTGTCGAGCTTGGAGGAGCGTGGGGTCCTCTCGAGGGGCGCCGGCAGGGCACTGTGCGGCTCCTCTCGAGCCTCCCCGTGCTTCTCCAGGATCCTGTTCACCCTGGGGCGGCCCATCTTCAGAGAGCGCGCGATGGCCCGCACGCTCACCCGGTCCCGGTGCAGCATCACGACGTGGTGCTCGAGCTCCTCACGGCTTTCGAATGTCATGACTCTCTCTCCTGCTCAACTGTCGTTCGATGGTCTGCTCCAGCACGGCAAGACCGGAGCGCAGCGCGCGTAACCCCTGCGCCGCGACCTCCGCGGCATTGACGCCGAAGCTCTGAAGCGGTCGTTCCAGGAGCCGCGCGTTCAGACGGGTGCAGACCCGCGTGGCCATCGCCACGTCGTTGACGAGCCACTCGCCAGGGGTCCGTCGACGCAGGCGGCCATCGGCCTCACCCACCGGCCCCTGCGCGGCGGCCTGCAGCACCCGCCGCTTCTGCGTCTCGTCGACGGCCGCCAGCAGCTCGTCCACCAGTCGTGCGCTCTGGCGCGTGGTCAGGGCCCGGCGGCTGATGAGCTGGGCGGCCTCGCTCTGGTTGCAGCGCGGCAACCGCCCAATCTCCCGCG
>CAIWHY010000025.1 GCA_903912585.1 uncultured Thermoleophilia bacterium
CAACGAGCCGGTCGTGCTCGGGATCGAGGTGACGCAAGCGTTTGACTACGACTCGAGCGGCAGCTACCCGGACCCGAGCAGCTTCTACGATGACTACACCTCGCTCGGCAGTCACGCTGTGACCGCGGTCGGCTATGACTCAGACGGGCTGATCGTCGAGAACAGCTGGGGGCCGTACTGGGACAACGGCGGCTTCGTGCACATCAGCTGGGACTGGCTTGAGGGCACCTACCAGGACTCCGGCTGGCCCGATCTCACCCAGGCGGTCGCGATGGTGGGCATGATCCACCACACCCCGGTGCCGGCGCTCACGAGCCTCACCCCGACCTCTGGTCCCGTAGCCACGTTGGTGACCATCAGCGGCAGCGGCCTCACCGGCGCCACCTCCGTCAAGTTCGACGGCGTCGCCGCAGCGGCGCCCGGCGTGCTCAGCGACGCGCAGCTCACGGCCACCGTGCCGGCCGGTGCCACCACCGGCCCTATCACCGTCACCACCCTCGGCGGCACGGCCACCAGCGCGGGGAGCTTCACTGTGATACCGATACCCAGCATCACAAAGCTCTCGCCCACCTCCGGTAGACGCGGAATCACCGTAACCATCACCGGCAGGGGCTTCGGCACCAAGCGCGGCACCAGCACGGTCAAGTTCGGCACCAAGGTCTGCACCCGCTACGTCTCCTGGTCGAGCACGCGCATCAAGGTCAAGGTGCCGAAGAAGGCCAGATTCGGCAAGCTCAAGGT
Source organism: uncultured Thermoleophilia bacterium (assembly GCA_903912585.1). Taxonomy (GTDB): domain Bacteria; phylum Actinomycetota; class Thermoleophilia; order UBA2241; family UBA2241; genus CAIXSE01. The sequence goes on from CAIWHY010000025.1 coordinate 742, forward strand.
GACGGTGAAGACCAGCGGCGGGACGAGCAATGCGAAGGGCTTCAGGGTGAAGAGGTAGCAGCCTGTGGGAGCAGGACTGTCCTGAGAGGAGTCCGGTGGCCGGCCGGAGTCGCAGAGAGCGGGCAGCGGGCGGGCCGGCGCCTTTCGAGCCCGCAGGGCCCGATCTTGGACTTCTGCCCTTCGACCTCTGCGCCGGAGGTGGCTCTGCCACCAACGTAGGAAGTGGACCGATGAATGGGGTCCGGTCAGTCCACTAAGGTACACTACGCTAGTTATCGAGCAGTCGCTTGAACTCGCGTCTTGGGTTCGAAAGCTGTCCACTTAGGTCCACCAAAACCATCATCCTTCACTCTCAGCAGGCCATCGGGCGGCCTGCTCGCCCAGCTCGAACGCGAGGCTCTTCACGACCCTGCCGGCGGGGCTCTCGACCTTGATCGTCACCGTCGCCGTGCCCGCCGGGGCCGCGTCGCGCGCTTCCTCCCCAGCGGACGGGGTCGGGAGCCGCGAGCCGCGTCCCTCTGGGCTCGCTCGCAGCACCCATTCGCGACCTGCTCCGGCGGCGGGCACGCGCAGCTCCCGCGACCAGCCGAGCGCGTCGAGGGCGGCGAGTTGACGGGCGTCGTCGCTCGCCGCCGTCCACCACAGCTCGGAGAGGGCCCAGGCCGGGCCGGTGAGCCAGGCGAGCACGACTCGGAGGAGGTCGACGTCGGTCTCAGGGTCGTCGCTGCGGATCCACCCGCGAGCGCACGGAACCGCGCCGCCTGGCCAGACCGGCCCCTCCGGCGGCTCAACGCCCCGCGTGCGCAGCATGTCGCCGAGCGGCCGCACGTAGATGCAGCCGCGCACGCGGCGCTCTTGCGCGTCCAGCACGCTGTAGGTGAACGCCACGCGCGCCTCGTGCTCCTCGTCGTGCCAGCGGAGCTCAGCGGCGTTCTCGGCGACGGAGAAGCCGTCTTCCGGCCATGGGCTGTCCGACCAGGTGCGCAGGTACTCGGCACTCGCCCGGAGCGCCGCGTGGTCGCGCTCCGCGTGAGCCTGCGTGAGCCGGGCGAGCACGAAGCCGCGCTCGGCGTGCCTGCCTGGCACGGGGCCGGCGTACCAACTCCCTGGTTCCCTGCCTCCGCGCGGCGGTGGGGCTGGGTCGGGCATCGGGTTCGTCACGCGGGACCTCCGGCCTGGAAGACGGGTGTTGCCCCGGCGGTGTGGCTGCGCCGCCGCCGGCAGTCATCCTACCAGCAGACTCGACAGGTGCGCCGGGGCGTGAGAGGTTGCGGGGATCGGATGTGCCTGCGAGGCGGAGGAGGTCGACGAGGATGAGCCAGGACCACGGCGTGAGGTGCGTGCTGGTGGCGTACCGGACGCTGTACGCCGCCCGCGACGTCTCGCGTCTGGACGAGGTGATGGCGCTCTTCGCCCCCGGAGACGAGCCGGAGATGGTGGGCACCGAGGCGACCACCCGGGGTGATGCGGATTGGGCGGTGGGCGCCGAGGCCGTGCGCGCGCTCACGGACTGGGATTGGCGCTGGTGGTGGGATGTGGACCTGGACGTCGATGCCGCCCGAATCAGCGTGAGCGGCGACGTCGCCTGGGCCTCTGTTCCGGGCAGCCTTGTGGTGTCGGAGCCCGCGCTCCGCGGCGTCGAGGAGTTCGCGGCCACGACCACCGTTCCGCGCATGAGAGACCTGCTGGACGCGGCCGGCGGTGACTCGCTCGGGCGGCGCCTCGACGAGGTCTCCCGCCTCGCCGCCGCCAGGGCGCGTGAGCTGCGCGCACCCGCCGGCGAGCGACGAGGCATGACGTTGACGGTGGTCCTCGTGCGGCGCGACGATCGCTGGCTCCTGCACACCACCCACTGGGCGATCGCAGCGGAGTGAGGCTCGCCGCCGACTGCGGAGCCACAGGAGCGTGACGACCGATCTCACAGACAAGGCAGTGCTCGTCACGGGCGCGAGCATCGGGATCGGACGCGAGACCGCGCTGCGGTTCGCCGCGGCCGGGGAGTAGCGGAGCTGTCCGAGGATTCGCGTAGCAGGAGACCCTGGCATGCACTGAATGACGTCTCGCCTCGGTCTACTGGGACTCGAGTAGTCGCCGGAGTTCCGACCGCAGGTTCGAAAGCTGTCCACCTGTGTCCACCACCGTTGTCATGGCGACGACGCTGCTCCCTGCGAGACGCTACCCTGTGGCAGCCCGGTCGCCCGCCCGGTCCCTCGTTCTGACGTGGGTCGCTTGGTTCCCGGCACTTGCGATGCAGCGGTGCGCGTTGGCGGCGGACAAGCGCGGCCGACTGCAAGTCATATTGACGTTATGTCCAAGATAGACGATACTTCTTCTCATGCATTCCGCCGATCACCTCGCCCCAGTCATGGCAAAGGAGGACCGCGTGAGGCCGACCAAGCAGCCCGCATGGTTGGCGGCATACGCGCCCGTGTGTGAGGCGATCGCCGCACTGCTGCATCCCTACGGTGAGGTCGCGGTGCATGACATCGCCAGCGACCGCATAGTGGCCATCTGGAACCCGTACTCCCGTCGCCGGCCGGGGGATCCGTCGCTGCTCGATGAACTTGGCGATCTCGAGACCGTCAACGGCATGATCGGGCCCTACGAGAAGGTCGGGGAGCAGGGCCAACGGCTGACGTCGGTGAGCGCGCTCCTCGTCGACGCCGAGGGTCAGGCTCGGGGACTGCTGTGCGTGAACTTCGATCGTTCGCCGTTCGACGGCGTTGCGAAGCTCGTCACGGAGTTCGCCGCCGTGATGACAGAGCGTCCGCCTGAGCTGTTCAGCCGCGACTGGAGAGAGGAGATCTCCCTGCTCGTCGATGAGCAGTGCCGGCGACGGGGCCTGCGCCGCGACAGCCTGACGCGGGCGGACCGCCTGGCGCTCGTCGGAGCCCTCGATGAGAGGGGACTCTTCGCCACGCGCAACGCCGTGACCCATGCCGCGCACACACTGGCTGTGTCGCGCGCGACCGTCTACAAGCTTCTCAAGGAGGCACGATCGTGATTCCGCCGCGAGACTTTGCCCTGGAGGTCTACTTCAGCCGCTGGGAGTTCAGCGCCCGCTACCATCTCACCGCCTCAGACGCTCAGACGATGACGATCGGCGAACTCTTCGATCTGGCCGGTGAGGGCAGCAGGAGCGAGTTCGAGAGCCTCCCTCTCGGCTACACGAGCACGTGGGGCACGGATCCTCTCAGGGAGGCCGTGGCGACGACCTACGAGCGCGTCGGCCCCGAAAAAGTGCTCTGCTTCACCGGTGCCCAGGAGCCGCTCTACTGGGCCATGCAGGAGTTCCTGGGGAGCGGCGATCACGCGATCGTGACCGTCCCCAACTACCAGTCGATGGAGACGATCCCCCTCGGTACCGGTGCCGAGGTGACCGGTCTACTCCTCGACGAGCACAATGGCTGGGCACTCGATCTAGACCTGCTGCGCCGTGCGATCCGGCCGACCACGCGCCTCATCGGGGTCAACTTCCCCAACAATCCGACCGGCTACGTGCCGGACGCAGCGACGTTCCGCGAGCTGGTCGAGTTGTGCGACGAGCGCGGCATCCAGCTGTTCTGCGATGAGGTCTACCGGGGGCTGGAGCTCGACCCGGAGCGCACGCTGCCCCAGGCCGCCGATCTCTCCGAGCGAGCGATCTCGCTCAACGTCATGTCGAAGGCCTACGGGCTCGCCGGCCTGCGCATCGGCTGGCTCGCGTGCCGCGAGCGGAGCACGCTCGAGCGCCTGGAGCGGCGCAAGCACTACACCTCCATCTGCAACTCCGCACCGTCCGAGTACCTGGCCACCATCGCCTTGCGCAGCGCAGTGGCGATCAAGGGGCGCAACCGCGCGATCATCAAGGCGAACCTGCCGGCGTTCAGCGACTTCTTCGCGCGCTGGCCGGACCTCTTCGACTGGGAGCCGCCCGCGGGCGGCTGCGTCTGCTTCCCGCGCTACAAGGGAGCAGACGGTGTGGAGAGCTTCTGCCAGGAGCTGGTCGAGCAGGCAGGCGTCCTCCTCCTGCCGTCGAGCATCTACCGGTCCGACCTTGTCGAGGTGCCCCGCGATCACTTCCGCGTCGGCGTCGGCAGGAGCGATCCAGCTCCCGCCCTCGAGGCCTTCGATCGTTTTCTGGAAAGCAGGTGATGGAAGCATGGCCCCGACGCTGCTGAGCGAACGGGAGATCCGCGACCTGATAGGTCCGGCCGAGGCGCTCGACGCGGTGAGAGAGGCGTTCGCGGCGCTGGCGCGCGAGCACGCAGTTTCGCCGGACGTGATCATCATCGAGATCCCCGAGAGCCGCGGCGAGGTGCACGTCAAGGGCGCGCAGCTCAGCGGCAGTCCCTACTACGCCGTGAAGTTCGCCTCCGTGTTCGAGGACAACCCCGCCATGGGGCTGCCGGTTGCTGGCGGGCTCGTGCTGGCCTTCGATGCGAAGACAGGCTGCCTGGCAGGCGTGCTGCTTGAGAACGGGTTCCTGACCGATCTACGGACCGGGGCTGCGGGCGCCTTGGCGGCAGACCTCCTGGCGAGGCGGGACATCGAACAGGTGGGGATCATCGGCACGGGCGCCCAAGGTCGCTACCAGCTTGAGGCACTGCTGGGCGTGCGCAGGCCGCAGCGGGTCCTAGCCTACAGTCGCTCGGCCGAAGCCGCGGCCGCCTATGCCGTGGAGATGCAGGCTCGCCACGGCCTTTCCGTGTCGGGTGTGGACAGTGCCCAGGCCGCCGTGGAGCACTCGGACGTCGTGATCTGCAGCACACCGTCTCGCGAGGCCTACCTGCGGCCCGAGTGGCTGTCGGCCGGAACGCACGTCACGGCCATGGGCTCGGACAATCCCGCGAAACAGGAACTGTTCCCGGAGGTCCTCGGGTTGGCCGACAAGGTCGTCGTCGACAGCCTGGACCAGTGCCTGTCGAAGGGCGAGCTCCATCACGCCGTCGAGCACGGTGTCATGGTCCCGGCGCAGGTCTACGCGGAGCTCGGCGAGATCGCGGCGGGGCTCAAACCCGGGCGCACCTCCGAGAGTGAGATCACCGTCGCCGATTTGACGGGCATCGGAGCTCAGGACACGGCCGTGGCCAGCCGCGTCCTTCGTCTGGCGCTGGCTGCCGGCATGGGGACGGACCTGCTGTGGTCCTAGGACGTCGACGTCCAGGTGACTTCTCGAGACGATCGGCGCCCGGCGGCACGCGCGTGGCGCGCAGGCGCCAAGGCCGAGCGTCTCGGGGTTGCCGTCGTGTCCGACGCACCCACCACGTCGGCGCGCCTTGGCATGAGGGCGGGCATCTACTTCGCGGAGATCGCCGACGCACCCACCGACCACCTCTGCGTCGGCCTCGGCCGGCTCGGTCTGAAGCCCGGCGTCTACTCGCCCGCGCGCCGCTCCCGCTCGCGAGCCCGGCGCGCTGCGCGCTCCTCGACGGCGCAGACCAGCCCGACGCTCCCCTCGGGCGGGTCGAAGCACCCATTGTCTGAGATGCAGCGGGCCGGCGCCGTGTCGCCCGCCTGCCAGCGCGCGACGAGGCGAGGCTCGCGGATGAGGGGGCGCGACAGGGAGACGTAGTCCGTCGCGCCCTGCGCCACAAGCCGCTCCGCGGTCTCAAGCGAGCGGATGCCGCCGCAGAGCATGAGCGGCAGGCCGATCTCGCCCTTGAACCGCCTGGCGGCGAGTTCGTAGTAGGCCTCGGGCTCCCCCGGTGCGGGCCGCCCGACTCGCGAGAAGCTGAGGCCCTGCTCGAGGCCGGTGCCGCCGCTGAGCTCTACGGCGTCGATCCCTTCGGCCTCGAGCATGCCGGCGACGCGCAGCATGTCGTCCACCGAGAGGCCGCCGGGCAGGAAGTCGGCGGCGTTCAGCTTGACGAGGACGGGGTAGGCGTCGCCGACCTCCCCACGCACGGCCCGTGCCACCTCCAGCAGCAGTCGCGCACGGTGGGAGACAGCGCCGCCATAGGCGTCCGCGCGCCGGTTGAAGTACGGCGAGAGGAACTGGCTGAGCAGGTAGCCGTGCGCAGCATGGATCTGGACGGCATCGAAGGCTGCTTCCTTGGCGCGTCGCGCCGCAGCTGCAAACGCATGTGTCACCGCCGTCAGCTCTTCGTGCTCCATGGCGCGTCCGATAGCGCCTTCGGGCGTGTCGAGCGCAGAAGGGCCGACGGGATCACGACCGGAGACCTCCGGCACCCCGAGGCAGCCGGCGTGCGCGAGTTGCAGGGCGACGGCGCCACCAGCTGTGTGGACCGCGCTCGCCAGTCCGGCCAGGCCGGGGATCTGTTCGTCGGAGCAGACGCCGAGCTGGCCGGCCTCGTCCTTGCCTTCCGGGCTCACGTACGCGTAGCCGGGGATGACCAGGCCCACGCCGCCGCCGGCGAACGCCGCAAGCATCGTCTCGAGCGCTCCGGTCGCGGCGCCATCGGCGGTCGCCAGCCCCTCCGCGGTCGCGGACCGCACAAAGCGGTTCCTCAGGGCCATGCCGTTGATCACTGTGGGTTCAAACAGGCTGGGCATCTCACCGTCCTTCCGTCAGTGTCCGTCCGCCATCTTGCCGGGCGGAGCCGCCGTCGCAAGACGAGGAGGCCGGGCCTGACTGCCTTCCTGAGGCGGGACCGCGCCGGCCTCCGCGTAAAGCAGCCGCAGCGCGGCCAGCGGGAAGACTACCACGGTGATTAGGCCGACGCGGACGAGTGCGGAGGTGGTCGCCCTGTGCGGGAACGGGTGACGCGCGTGCCGCCGCGGCTCTGACGAGCCCCGGCGGACCGTCTTGCTGCAGGCACGGTCAGCTCAGGCGCGCCCGAGGACCGCGGCCGCGGGCTCGCGGCAGGCCTGCCGGCCGCCGCGTTCGGCTACTTCGCGGAGCGGCGCTTCGTGCGCCACGCGCCGCCCGAGAATCCGGTCGCGCGGACTTCCCCGCCGGGCTCCAGGACGGCCCATGGTGCTAGAATGGGAGTTGGCGCCTGTGGAGGGTGCCCCTGCGTGACCACCCACGGACGGAGCCCCGCGATGACCCGACGACTCTCTCTCACCCTCGCGCTCGCCGCGGCTGTCGCCGTGTCTTTCGCCGCCGCCACGCTCGCGTGCGCTTCGGCGCTCGCCGCGCCCAACGCGCCCGACCCCGCCACCGCGTTCCTGCTCAACGGTCGTCAGCTCACGCCGCAAGGCGCCCAGGTGACGCTCGGCAACTTCCCGACCGGCGGCGCGGTGACGGCCGACGGCCGCTTCCTGTGGACGGTGTCCGCCGGGACGGGCGCCAACGACATCCGCATCGTCGACACGGCCAGCCGTCGCGTGATCCAGGTCCTCCCGATCCCGGGGGCTTCGGGCGGCATCGCCCTGGATTCGCGTCACCGGCGCGCCTACGTCTCGGGCATCGCCGTGTCCCGCTGGTGGCCGACGCAGGCCGGTCTGCCGGGGGCGGCGGGCAACGTCGTCCTCGTCTACGGTTGGAGCGCATCCTCCGGGCGGGCGCGGTCCCTGCGCACCATCTCCGTCGCTGCGGTGCCGGACCCGCGACCCATAAAGGGCGCTCCCGGCTCCACCAACGCCTGGCCGCAGAAGCTGGCGGTCTCGCCCGACGGCAGCCGCCTGCTGGTGCCGCTCAACCTCGGCGACAGCGCCGCCGTCGTCGACATCGACCGGCACGACCGCGTGCGCTACGTCGCCATGACGAGCGGCAGCTACCCCTTCGGCGCCGCGATCCTGCCCGGCGGGCGCAAGGGCCTGGTGAGCAACGAGGCGACCGGGACGGTCTCGGTCGTCGACCTGCGCCGCGCGGTGAAGCTGCGCGACATCACCGTCGGCCCGCCGCTCTCGCACCCCGAAGGCATCGTCGTCGACCGCGCCGGGGTGCGCGCCTACGTCGCCCTCTCGGCGCTCGACGAGGTCGTCGTCATCGACCTGCAGCGCTGGCGCGTCGAGCGCACCATCTCGGTCGGCCGCGCCGCCGGCCTCGGCACGATGCCGGTGGCGCTGGCGATCAGCCCGCAGGGCGCCCGCTTGTTCGTGGCCGAGTCGGGCGCCGACGAGGTCGCGGTCATCCGCCTGCCGGGCGCGAAGACCCGGCCCGAGCTCGACTGGACGCTGGTCGGCCGCATCCCCACGGCGGAAGACCCGCAGGCTGTGGTGACCGTGGCTGCCAAGGGCGGCCGCGCGGCGCGGCTCATGTACGTCGCCGCCCGCGGCGTCGGCGTCGGGCCGAACCCCACGGGCCCGGTCACGACGCAGCCCTTCGACCCCATCTTCTGGGCCTTCAACTGGAACGCCCCGACGACCGACGTCTTCAGCCTCACGAGCGGCACCACCTACCTCGCGGCGATGGTCGACGGCCACGCCGGGCTCATGCGGCTGCCCACCGACGCGCGGGTCAAGCAGCTCGCTCCCGCGGCCACCCGCCAGATCCATCCGCGCGACGCCCAGAAGGCGCCCGCCGGCACCCCGCTGCGCGCCGGCGGCCCCATCAAGCACGTCTTCTTCATCGTGCGCGAGAACCGCAGCTACGACCAGCTGCTCGGCGATCTCGGGCGCGGCAACGGTGACCCGCACCTGACCATCTTCGGGCAGAACGTGACCCCCAACCTGCACGCCCTGGTCACGCGCTTTCCGCTCCTCGACCACGTCTTCGCCAACTCGGAGGCCTCGGTCCAGGGCCACTTCTGGACCGCCGCCGCGAGCGTCCCCGACTACGTCGACCGCAACTGGATGCAGGAGTACGCGGGCCGCGGCCGCCCCAACGACTTCGGCGTCTACGCCGTCACCTTCCCGGGCAACGGCTTCCTCTTCGACCAGGCCGAGCGCCAGCACATCTCCTACTTCAACTACGGCGAGATCATGGGCGACGAGCCTTCCGTGACGGACCGCGACCGTTCACCGGCGCTGCTGGCAGAGGAGAAGCGCGTGGCCGCCCACTCCGACCTCGGCCCCGGCCGAACTCCCGGCGGGACCTACCCCGCCGTCGGGCCCATCGGCCAGGTGACCGGCAGCAGCCGGACGAACCCGCTCGACGGCGAGATCTTCGACTCCAGCAAGTCCACGCTCCCGGGCGCCGCGCCGCCGGTCAGCTACTCGCGCTTCGACAGCTTCAGGGCGCGGTTCGAGAGCCAGCTCGCCACGAACGCCGTGCCGACGTTCAGCTACCTCTGCCTGACCGGCGACCACACGCGCGGCACCCAGACCGGCTTCCCCATCCCTATCGCCATGGTGGCCGACAACGACCTGGCGCTGGGCCAGCTCGTGGACCTGATCTCGCACTCGAAGATCTGGGCCTCCTCGGCCATCTTCGTCGTCGAGGACGACTCCCAGGACGGCGCCGACCACGTCGATGCGCACCGCATCCCGGTGGCGGTGATCAGCCCCTACGCCAAGCGAGGCGCCATCATCCACGCACGCTACGACCTCGTGTCGGTGCTGCGCTCCATGGAGTTGATCATGGGCATGAAGGCGCTGTCTCTGAACGACGCCCTGGCCACTCCCATGTACGACGCCTTCAGCTCGCGGCCGCTCAACGCGGCGCCGGTCGACGCGATCCCCGCGAAGGTCGACCTGCTGGTGCGCAACACGCAGGCCGCCCCCTGGGCGGCGCTCTCCAACAGCCTGTCGCTGGGGCGGACCGACGCGGTGCCGCAGGCGCAGCTCGACGCGATCCTCTGGAAGTCGGTGCACGGCGCCGGCAGCGTGCCGCCGCCGCCCGGGCCGAACGCGGAGAA
>CAIWHY010000026.1 GCA_903912585.1 uncultured Thermoleophilia bacterium
CGCGCGGCGCGGTTGACGAGCGGCGCCAGCGGAGCGGCCAGCCACGCCAGGGTGCGAAACTCGCCGATGCCGCGCGCCAGGGCCGGCACGCCCTCCCTGGCGCGGACCTCGGCGAGCCACTCGACCTTGAGGGCGGCCATGTCGACGCCGGCGGGGCACTCGGACTTGCAGGCCTTGCAGGCCACGCAGGTCCCGAGCACTTCGCGGAACTCGTCCTCGCCGACCGCCGCCAGCGGCACCGCCCCGCTCAGCACCGCCTGGAGCGCGTTGGCGCGCGCCCGCGTGGTGCGCGCCTCGTCGCGCGACGCCGCGGCGGGCGGACACATGGTGCCACTCGACTTCTTGCAGAGCCCGGCCCCGAAGCACTTCTCGATCGCCGCTTCGAAGCCGCCTTCCGCCGTGAAAGAGAGGCGCGGCCTCCAGGCGCCGTCGCCGCGATAGGCGGGTCCGAAGCGCAGGTCCTCCGCCACCTCCGGACCATCCACGATCGTGCCCGGACCCAGCAAGCGGTCTGGGTCGAAGGCGTCCTTGAGCGCGACCATCGCGTCGTAGAGACCCGGCCCCAGGATGCGGGGCAGGAGCCAGCTGCGCGAGCGCCCGCAGCCATGCTCGCCCGAGATCGCGCCGTGGAAGGAGGCCACCAGATCGCCCACGGAAGCCGCCAGCTCCCGCATCGTCTCGACGCCGGCGGCCGACTTGAGGTCGAGCAGCGGCCGCACGTGCAGGCAGCCGGCGGAAGCGTGACCGGTGAAGGAGGCGCGGGCGCCGTGCGAGCGCACGAGCGCCTCGAACTCGGCGACGAACTCCGCCAGGCGCTCGGGCGCGACGGCCGTGTCCTCGACGAACGACGCGGGGCGCTCGGCTCCGGGGGCGCCCATCAGCAGCGGCAGGGCGGCGCGGCGCAGGGCCGCGGCCTCGGCGAGCGCCGCCGGCTCGTCGAGCCACTCGACCCGGTCGGCGCCGAGCCCTGCCACAGCGGCGCGCAGGCGGCCGAGCCCCTCGCGCGCCTCGTCCTCCGACCCCTGATACTCCACAGTCAGCATCGCTCGTTCGGAGCCCGCCAGCAGCGCTGCCATGCGCGCGTACGCCTTGAGGTTCGGCGCCGCGCGGAGCGGCTCGAGGTCGAGCAGTTCGATCGCCGACGGGCCGGTCTCGAGGACCGCGATGTTGGCCTCGAGCGCCAGGCGCAGCGTCGCGAACGTGAGCGCCGCCCCGGTCCGGCGCGCCGGCCGGAGGTCGAGCGCGACCTCAAGCTCCGTGAACAGCGCCAGCGTCCCCTCGGAGCCGGCGAGGAGGCGCGCCATCTCGGGCTCCGGCTCCAGAAGGGGGCGCAGGTGGTAGCCGGAGGTGCAGCGGCGCGTCCGCGGGTAGCCTTCGGCGATCGGCCCGCGGTACTGCTCGCGGATCCCCGCGAGCGCCGCCGCAAGCTGGCCGGCGCCGGGCCCGCGAAGCCCGCTCGCCAGGTCGCCGCCGGCGCAGCGCCCGAAGTCGCAGCGAGTGCCTCCCGCGAGGACGGCCGACACGGCGAGCACCTTGTCCTTGGTCTCGCCGTACACGATCGAGCGCGACCCCGACGAGTTGTTGCCGACCATGCCGCCGATCGTCGCCTGGTCCACCGTCGAGGTGTCCGGGCCGAACTCGAGGCCGTGCACGGCGGCGGCGCGGTTGAGCGCGGCCTGCACGACGCCCGGCTGCACGCGCGCGCTGCGCGCCTGCGGGTCGATCGCCAGGATGCGGTCGAGCTTGAAGCAGTCGACGGCGATGCCGGGGCCGATCGCCTGTCCCGCCAAGCTGGTGGCCGATCCGCGCGCGACGAGCGGCACGCCGTACTCGCGCGCCGCGGCCGCCACCGCGGCGAGGTCGTCCACGGACGCCGCGACGACGACCGCGTCGGGCACAACGCGGTAGATCGAGGCGTCGGTGGAGTAGAGCCAGCGCGCGAGCGGCGACGTGCGCACCTCTCCGGCGACCTGGCCGCGCAGCGCCTGCGCGGCGGCGCGGCCGGCGGGCGTGACCTCGGGGATGCGGCGGCGCTCGCTCATGCCGCCAAGGATACGCCTCAGAGCCCTCCCGGGCTGAACGCCGGCAGCCAGCGGCTCATCTGGTCGAGCACGCCGAACATCATGAGGAGGCCGAAGGCGACGAGCAGGATGCCGGCGGCGACCTGGATGCCACGGTAGTGGCGCTTGACCGCGCCGAGGCGGGCGGAGACCCAGTCGAAGGCCACCGCGGCCAGCACGAACGGCAGCCCGAGGCCGGCGGAGTAGACGAGCAGCAGGACGGATCCGGACACGGCGCTGTGGCTGGACGCGGCCATGCTGAGGATGGCGCCGAGGACGTAGCCGACGCAGGGCGTCCACCCCACCGCCAGCGCCATGCCGGTGACGAAGGCGCCGCCGGCGCCGCGCCGCGTGGGGCTGACCCGCATGACGGGCTTGGGCAGCGGGATCGCGCCGGCCACCACCAGCCCGCTGAAGGCGATGAACGCGCCGGCGGCGATGGTCAGCTCGCGCCGGTAGTGGACCAGCAGGCGGCCCACGCCGCCGGCGCCCGCGCCCATGAGCACGAAGACGAGCGTGAACCCGGCGACGAAGAGGAGCGAGGTCCACAGCAGGCGGCGTCGGTGCCCGGCGAGCTGCTCCACGCCGACGCCGGAGATGAACGACAGGTACACCGGCAGCAGCGGGAGCACGCAGGGCGAGATGAAGGAGAGCAGGCCGGCTACGAACGCGAGCCCGAGGGCCGACAGACTCAGCGACGTGACCGTGACCGCGCCCGTCGAGGCGATCGTGGCGGCGCTCGGGGAGGCGCCAATGACGGCGCTCAGCGAGGCGATCGTGTCTGCCGTCACGGAGGCTCCGGAGAGTCCGGCGCGGCCGCCCGCGGCGGCCTGCCGCGCCTCACTGGATGGACGCGAGCTTGGCCTCGAACTGCGCCTGGGTCGAGGCGCCGACGATGGCGGCCTGCACGGAGCCGTTCTTGTCGATGAAGAACGTCGCCGGGATCCCGGTCACGCCCCAGGCGTTGCCGATCGAGCCGTCGAGGTCCATCACGACCGGATAGGTGAGGCCGTACTTGTTCACGAAGCTCTGCGAGTCGAACGGCTTGTCGTTCGTGGCAACGCCGACCACCTGCACGTCGGGATGCGCCTTGGCGAAGGCGACGAGCTCCGGCGCTTCCTGGTTGCACGGGCCGCACCAGGAGGCGAAGAAGTTGACGACCGTGGGCTTCCCCTTGGTGGTCGCAAGGTCGAAGGTCCCGCCGTTGAGGGTGCTGCCCGTGAGGGGCTGTGCCGCGCCGGAGCCCCCCGACGACGAACCCCCGCCCAAAGACCCACAGCCGGCCACGGCCAGCGCCGCAAGGGCGAGGACGATCGCGGCGGCGGCGAATGCGGCGGCGCCACGCGCTCCACTCCTGTAGCCTGACATCCGTTCCCTTTCGTCGCCGCCGGGGTGACTGCCCCGGCGGTGTGCACTGGCGGCGCTCGGACATACTGCCGCGAGCAAGCCTGGCGCACAACCGCGCCCACCGCCCAGGCTCGAGCGGCGCTCGCCGGCTGTTCCGGGTTTACGCCCGGCCGGCGCGCAGGTATGATACCCCCCAGGGTATACACACGGCAAACGATGCGGGGTGCGATGGCTTCCTACGACCTGATCTGCGAGGACTGCGGGAACTCCTTCGAGGTGTTCCGGCAGGGCTTCCTCAAGGACGAGGACAGGGTGTGCCCGGAATGCGGGTCCACCGATGTCCGGCAGAAGTTCTCCAGCTTCCTCAGCAACCTCGGCGGCGCGAGCGCTTCCTCGGGCTGCGCGGCTCCTTCCGGCGGCAGCCCGTTCGGCTGAGGCTGAGACTCGCGGCGCGGTCGCGCCGCTCGGGGTGTTCGAATGGGGACGGCGCGCGTTTTGTGCGCCGCCCCCCTTTCTTTGGCGGCGTCGCGCTGTAGACTGGCTCGGCAAGCAAGATCGATCCGCCTTCGCAGGCACGGTGAGGGGCGCCGAGGACCGGTCGGCCGCAGAGCACGCATGTGCACGAGTGCTTGTGCACGTGCCTGCGGCGACGCCGGGAGCACCTCGCTCCCGGCGAGGGGCAGTCAGGGGAGCAAGCCGAGCAAGGGGGGTTCCATGAGGCGCCGCGTGTTTATCCTCATCCTGGCGCTGGTCGTGGCGATGTCACTCGCCGCCGGCGTGATGCGCGCCAGAGCGGCCGCGGGAGGTCCCGCCGCCAAACCGACGATCAAGGTGATCGTCATGCTCAAGTCCGGCGGCAACGCCGGCGAAGTCGCCGGCAAGCTGCAGGCGCGCGACTCCACCGGCATCGTGCGCTACCACATCATCCCGGCCCTCTCGGCCACCGTGTCGCAGGACACGATCGCCGCCCTGCGGGCGGACGGCAACGTCCTCCAGGTCTTCAACGATCACAAGATCCCGGTGCCCAAGATGCCGTCGGGCGTCGAGGGCAAGGCGCAGGCCGCCAGGAGCGCCGCTGGCATGACCGCGAGCAAGGTCGCGGCCGGCGCCCCGATGGAGTCCGAGGCGCTGCAACTCACGCACGCTCAAGACGCCTGGGACATCAAGGTCGACGGCCAGCAGGTGATGGGCCAGGGCGTGCGCATCGGCATGCTGGACACCGGCACCGACCCGCTGCAGCCGGACCTCGCGCCGGCGATCGCGGCCTACAAGGACTTCACCGGCGAGGGTCTCTACGACGACGTCGGTCACGGCACCGCCACCTCCAGCACGGTGGCCGCCCAGGGCCTGCCGGTCTTCAATCCGAACACGCTCACGACGATGAACTTCTCCGGCATGGCGCCCAAGAGCAAGATCCTCATGGCCAAAGTGCTCGGCGAGTACAACGGCTGGGACTCGCAGATCATCCGCGGCATCCAGTGGCTGATGGACCAGAAGGTCGACATCATCTCCTGCAGTCTCGGCGCGCTCGCGATCCCGCAGGACGGCAAGGACCCCGGCGCGCTCGCGGCGCAGGCCGCGGTGGACGCCGGCATCACCTTCATCAACTCCGAGGGCAACGAAGGTCCCGGCCAGGGCACGATGGGCTCGTCACCGGATGCTCCCGGCCTGATCGCCGTGGGCGCCAGCACCGGCAACCGGGAGTTCGCCCAGGAAGACTTCATGGGCGTGACCACGTACAAGGGCGACCAGGTCATCACCTGGTCGAGCCGCGGGCCGAACTCCCTCGGCGACTTCCGCCCCGACATCATGGGCTTCGGCGCCTACGGCTGGGCGCTCGCCCCGGTCGGAGGCTCCGACGGAGGCCAGAACATCCAGGAGTTCGGCGGCACGAGCATGGCCGCTCCGGTCGTCGCCGGCGACCTGGCGCTCGCCGAGTCGGCCTGGAAGCTCTCGCATCCCGGCAAGGCGCTCCCTTCTCCGCTCTACTGGAAGAAGCTCCTCGCCAGCACGACCACCAACCTGGGGTATCCCGCCCTCGAGCAGAGCAGCGGGCTCGTGAACGCCAAGGCGGCGGTCATGGCCGTGCTCAAGCGCGGCAAGTCCATGCTGGCGTCCGTCGAGGCCGACACCAACAGGCCGTCCAGCTGGTCGGCCAAGGTCGCCGGCGGCGCCAAGGCGTCCACCAAGATCGTGGTGCGCAACACCGGCGACGCCAAGGAGAAGATCACGCTCTCCCCGACCACCTACGTGGCCGACGCCGGCCAGACCATCACCAGGTCGGTCACCCTCAGCGGGCCCGACTTCCTGGACGACGAGGGCTTCACCATCCCCTCCGGCACCGACTTCGTGCAGACCACCGTCACGTGGCCGTCCGGCCCCAACGTGTCCATCCGCAGCGCCGTCTACGACTCGGACGGCAACTTCCTCACGTATGCCCCGACCTACGGTGGCTACGGGCACCTCACCCAGTGTCAGGTCGCCCTGATGGGGCCCAAGGACCAGCGCCCGGTCGTCAAGGCCGGAGCGCCGTGGAAGCTCGCCATCTTCCCGCGCGGCGGCATGCTGCCCACGGGCCCACAGCAGGTCAACGTCAAGATCGAGTTCATGCACAAGGCGACCTGGTCCAGCCTCAAGGTCGCGACGAAGAGCTTCAAGCTCAAGAAGGGCGCCTCGCGCGGGGTCAAGGCCACCATCACCGCCCCCGCGGCCGCCGGCACCTACTTCGGCGCCGTGCAGGTCTCCAACGGCAG
Organism: uncultured Thermoleophilia bacterium; assembly: GCA_903912585.1. Taxonomy (GTDB): domain Bacteria; phylum Actinomycetota; class Thermoleophilia; order UBA2241; family UBA2241; genus CAIXSE01. The sequence continues at coordinate 6,161 of CAIWHY010000026.1, forward strand.
CACCACGACGACCATCCCGGTAAGCATCCGCGTGCCGCTCAAGATGACCAACGGGCAGGGGACGTTCAGCGGCAAGCTGACCGGCTCGGACGTCGAGTACTTCGGCGGCGAGTTCTACTTCTACGACTTCACCGTGCCCAGCGGCACCGCGTCGCTGGCCGCCGCGGTGACCTGGCCCGATCAGGGCAACCTCGTCAACGTCTACCTCGTCGACCCGAACGGCCGCGTGCGCGACGCCAAGAGCGGCGACCTGATGGTGTCTGACTACGCGCGTGGGACGGCACCCGACGCGGCATTCACGCACACGGCCGAGCAGGTCCTCTGGAATGCGCCGATGGCCGGCAAGTGGCAGGTGCTCGTCTGGGCACCGGGGTTCTCCGGCAACGGCTTCTTCGAGCCGTTCGCGGGGACGATCACCCTCGACCGTGCCGTCGTCGCCCCCGCCGCGTGGACCGCGACGGCCGCACCGGGCCAGACCGTGACGGCGGACTTCTCCGTCGCCAACGCCGGCCCGACCGACCTCGCCGCCTACGCCGACAGCCAGGTGACCTACAAGGGCAATGCTCTCTACCAGCAGGTCTGGGACGGCAGGACGGGGAACCTCCTCGCGAACGACTACCCGGGCGGTTCGGAGGCATGGCTCTTCTACGTGCCGCAGAACTGCACCCAGCTGACCGCCTACGCGATGTGGGGCGGGGTGTTCAGCTCGGGGACAATGCAGAACGGTGGGCAGTCCGCACCCAAGCTGCCGCCCCCCATCCCGTCCGCGTCGCCCGTGCTGGTCGACCTCGGCCTCTACGATCCCGCCGGAGCCGACGTAGCGGAGAGCCTCGCGATGTCCGACGTGGGCAACGCCGTCCAGGTCCAGAACCCGATGTCGGGCCTCTGGACCACGACGGTCACCTACGGCAATCCGGGTCCCGACATGCCTGACCTCGGCTACGAGATCCAGTGGATGTTCACGGCACCGATCGGCATCGACAACTTCGTCGCCTCCAACGACGAGTCGACGCCGCTCACGGTGGCCAAGGCGAGCACCGGGTCCATCAGGGCGTCGATCACCGTTCCGGCCGACGCGGCGCCGGGCGACACCGTCACCGGCACCGTCGACTTCTACACGGCGACGGGCAAGCAGGTCGAAGCCGCGGGCGGCGACCACCTCGGCTCCGTGCCGGTGACCATCACCGTCACCGCGCCGTAACACCAGCGAGCAGACCCGGGCGAAGCGCCCGGCAGAAGTCGGGACGGCGCGCCGCAAGGCGCGCCGTCCCTTTCTCTTGCGCACGGGGCGCCGGCGCCTCGCTGGGGCCGGCGCGGCCGACCTGCTAGCATCGCCGCATGGACGTCCTCGTCACCGGCGGCGCCGGCTACATCGGCAGCGTCATCGCGGCGCGCCTGCTGGCGCGCGGCGATGCGGTGACCGTGTACGACGACCTCTCGCGCGGCCACCGCGCCGCGATCCCGGCCGGCGCGGCCTTCGCGGCCGGCGACATCCGCGACGAGGAGTGCCTGCGCGACGCGCTCGTGCGGCACCGCTGCGAGGCCGTGGTCCACATGGCGGCGCTGGCGGAGGTCGCGGAGTCGGTACGGGAACCAGAGCGGTACCGTGACGTCAACGAGCGCGGCACCGCGGCCGTGATCGCCGCCGCTGTGGCGGCCGGCGCCG
>CAIWHY010000027.1 GCA_903912585.1 uncultured Thermoleophilia bacterium
GCGAGCGCGGCGTCGATCTCCGCCTGACCGGGGGCCTCGCCATCCGCCGCCACTGCGTCGACCTCGATTTCATGGACCGCGAGTACTCGGACATCGACTTCGTCGGCCGCTCGGACCAGAACAAGGACCTGCACGACGTGATGGTGGCGCTCGGCTACACCGAGAACCGCTACGTCACGCAGTCGACCGACGCGAGCCAGCTGCAGTACATCAAGAACGAGGCACTGGAGGAGGCGCGCGCCAGGCAGAACGCCGGGCGGGCGCGGGCTCGCAGCGGCGGGGGGGAGCGGTCGCACGCCGAGGCCCCTGCGCCGGCCGCGGCCGAGCCGCATCGGTCCGTGCCGCCGGCGCCGGACGAGGCGCCGCTCTTCGACCACGTCGACATCTTCATGGACGTGATGCGCATGGACCACGACGTCGACGTGCGCGACCGCCTCGACATCGACGAGTACGCCATCTCGCCGGTGGACGCCTTCATCGCCAAGATGCAGATCGGCAGGATCAACCAGAAGGACATCCACGACGTCATCGCCCTGGTCAAGGACGTGCCGCTGCGCGAGATCGACGACGACCTTTCCATCGACGTCCCCTACCTGGCCGACGCGTGCTCGCGCGACTGGGGCCTCTACCACGACATCACGACTAACCTCGCCGTCGTGATCGCCAGGCTCGACGACTACGGCCTCTCCGAGGAGGAGATCGCCCGGGTCTACGGGCGCCTGGCGGCGATGCAGGAGGCGATCGCCGAGGAGGGCAAGACCTTCCGCTGGCGCTTGCGCGCCAGCGTCGGACAGCGCGTCGCCTGGCGCCGGGAGATCGAGGAGACCGAAGGCACGCAGATCATCGCGCCGGAGTGGGACTGGCGCCGCGACCTCGGCTGATGCGGGCCCTGCCGTGACGCGCTGGACCCGCCTGAGCCGCCCCCTCTCCGAGTGCCGGCTCTCGCTCATCGCCTGTTCCGTGTGCCTCTCGCCGGCGCGCGGCGCCGACCCGTCCGTGGTGACTGGCGCGCCGGTCTGGCGCGGAGTCCCGGCGGACGCCGACGCCTCCGCGCTGATGCGCCGCGCCTCCGGCGCCGACGACGCGAGCGCCGCCAACCTCGACCGCAACCTCGCCATGGGGCTGGACAGGCTGCGCGAGGCGCAGGCCGCCGGCGTGGTCGGCGAGCTCGCGTCCCGCGCCTTGGCACTTGGCGGCCCCATGGCCGCCACGCGCCCGGCAGTCGACGCGGCGGCCCGGCAGGCCGTGCGCCTGCTGCGCGAGGACGGCGCCGACGCGGCGCTGCTCGTGCCGACCTGACCGCTCTGCAGCCGGCCCGTGGGCCTGGTCGCGCGCGAGCTCGAACGCCACGGCGTGGCTACCGTCTCGCTGATCCTGCTGCACGCGGCGCTCCGCGAGGAGCCGCCGCCGCGCGCCCTGTGGGTGCCCTTCTTCCACGGCTCCGCTCTGGGGTCGCCCAGCGACCCCGCGTCCCAGCGGGAGGTCGTGGATGCCGCGCTCGAGCTGCTGCGCGACGCCGAGGCCTCCCTGCCGGTCCTCAGGGACTTTCGCCTGCGGCCCTGACGGCGCGCGTCACCCGATCGCGGCGAACCACGCGAAGGCGAAGGTGAACAGGAGCATCCCCGCCGCGGACGCGATGAGCAGCGTCCACCTCAGCCAGCGCACGTTGCGGGTCACCAGCGCCGCGACGATGAAGAGCGGGAAGATGAGCACTGCGAAGCGGTGGAATGAGTAGAGCGGGCGCATCACCGTGGGGTAGAGTAGCGGCAAGGCGAGCCCCAGAAGAGCCCAGGCCGTGTAGGACGCCGGGAGCCTGCGCCACCCCAGGACGATGAGCGCCACGGCGCCGGCGAAGACCAGGAACGGCGCGATCGCGTAGACGATGTAGGCGTATCCCGGCTGCCCGGGCGCAACGGAGGCGTGCCCCTCGACGATCCGGAGCGCTCCCCAGGCGGCTTTGCGGCCTCCGTCGTAGACGGTGCTGAAAGGGTCGCTGAGGTAGCGGTGCCAGTTTGACTGGTCGCTCGAGAACGCCGTGGCGTTCCCGAGCTTCGCCTGAAGGTACGCCGCGTAGCTGAGCAGTCCCGCCGGTACGAGCAGGAGCCAGAGGAGGCGCAGGTCGCGCGGCCAGCGCAGCCGGACCCGGCGCCAGGTCCAGCCGGCCTCCCGCCCGTACAGGAGCAGCAGCGGGACGACGAGCAGGATCCCGCTGTTGCGCGTGAGCGCCGCGAAGAAGCCCGCCAGCGCTGCCAGAGCCCAGTGGCGGCGCGTCGCGAACCAGAACGCCGCCAGCGTGAGCATCAGGAACAGCGACTCGCTGTAGACGGCGGAGAACACGGTGCTCGTCGGGAACCACGAGACGAAGGCGACGGTCCAGGCGGCGACGGTCGGGTCGAACAGCTTCGCCGTCAGCTTGTACAGCAGCACCATGGCGACGCCGTAGGCGAGCAGCGAGATCGCGATGCCGGCGATCACGTAGTTGCCGCCGGTCAGCGGCGCAAGGAGGCGCATCAGCAGGGGGTAAAGGGGGAAGAACGCGGCGCTGTCCGCATGCCTGTAGCCGTTGCTCGCGATGCGCACGAACCACACGCCGTCCCAGTGCGCCCAGATGTCGACGAGGCGCCCGGCGACTCCGTGCAGCGCCTCCGCGTAGCGCGGATCGCGGATGACGAGCGACCTCGACCACTCGCCGGTGAACGAGACCCAGAGAAAACCCGCAAGGAACACGACCACGCGGCTGAGCAGGCAGGCGGCGAGCGCGAAGCGTGCCGGCCGCGGGGCGGTGCCGGCGAGGAGGCGCGGGACGGGTCGAGTCTTGGTCAAGCGTGGGTCTCCTGGAGGACTTGGCGAAGCGCCGCGTGCCGCCGGCGCTTCGCAGTCTACCAGTGTTGTCGTGCTCGGCGGACGCACGCGGCGTGCGCAGCGCCCGCCCACTCCGGTGTCGCTCCGGCCTGCGTTTCCCTATCATGACCGCGGTGGTGAGGGACGATGAGGGAGAGGTCGGCGTGCGGCGCACGAAGCGTGCACGGATCATGATCAGGAGGGTGACGGCCGTGGTCGTCCCCGCCGTGGTCCTCGCCCTGTCGACGGCCGTGCTGCTTACGGTCTCAGCCTGCGGCGGGCAGTCGGCGACGCGCGCCGCGGTGACGCCGCCGCCGGTCGCCACGGGGCCGCCGGTGGTCGCGCGTGGGCTTACCGCCAACGATGCGCGGGCCTCCCTGAAGAGCTTCGAGCGCGCTTTCCTCGCCGCCGCGCCCGGCGGCCGGTTCTACCGCCTCGACACCAGCGGCGGCTACGCCGACTTCTGGAAGGAAGCCGAGATGATCGAGACCGTCGAGGACTACTACGGCTACACCGGCAATGCCGTCTACAAGGCCGAGGTGGTCGCGCTGACCAACGGCTTCACGGCCCGCTACGGCACCGACTGGATGAAGAAGTACTCGTTCAAGACGGGGCATCGCTACCTCGGACTGCGCGCCAACGACGACGTGATGTGGATGATCATCGCCTCGGCGCGGGCCTACGAGATCACCGGCGACGTCCGCTACCGGGCCATGGCCAAGACGAACTTCGATCGCGCGTGGGCGCGCGCCTGGAGCACGGACATGGGCGGCGGGTTGTGGTGGCGCAGCGCCCACGACCGCCCGCAGAAGAACGCGACCACGAACGCGCCTGCCGTGATCGCCGCCTGCGAGCTGTCGAAGGCGCTCGGTGACAAGGCCTACCTCACGAAGGCCGAGCGCCTTTACGCTTGGATCCGCGGCGCCCTGTTCAACGCGCGCACCGGCCAGGTCTACGACCACCTCAGCTGGACGACGGCGCCCAGCGTCAAGGTCTATCCGACGCCGTACACCTACAACCAGGGTACCTTCATCGGCGCCGCAGACCGGCTCGGCCAGCTCACCGGCGCGCAGTCGTACGCGCGCGACGCCCGGCGCGCCCTCGCGTACACGCGCACGCACCTGACGCGGCGAGGCATCCTCCAGAGCGACGGCGGGCTCGCCAACCAGGACACCGGCGGCTTCAAAGGCATCTTCGCGCGCTGGGCGGTCCGCTTCACGCGCGACCAGCACATCGTCGCCTTCGACCCCTGGTTCCGGCGCAACGCCGGCGCCGCGTGGGCGCGCCGCAACGCCCGCGGCCTCACAGGTCAGGACTGGACCGTGCCGACCGGCAGCGGCCTGTTGTACTCATGGGACTGCTCCGCCGCCGTCGCCATGCTGGAGACCCTGCTCCCCAAGGGCAGGTAAGGCCCATCGCTGGCGCCACGTCCGGGCGGGCCGGGTCCCGCCCCGCGCGGTGGCGCCGGTCCGGTTTGTGCGCCCCTCATCGCGCGCCTATCATCGTCGGCATGCAGCCACCGTCGGCCGACTCGTCGCGCGCCCCCGCAGCGGGGCGCGATCTATGCGCCGAGCGCGCCGGCGCGCGCGCCTTCAGGCTCGCCGTCCTGCTCGGCCTCGCGATGATCCCCGCGCTTGCAAGCGCGGCCTGCGGCCAGTCGGCTGTGGTCCCGCCGGGGGCTGCGGCGGCGGGCTCCTCTCCGGGCTCGTCGGCGTCCGGTTCCTCGCATCCATCGCCTACCGGGTCGGGCGCTTCCCAAGCCACGGCCCGGGCGGCCACGGCCGCGGCCGCCTTCGACTCCTTCGACGCCGCCTTCTACCGCCGCTTCAAGAAGCACCGCACGTACTTCGTGACCAGCACGGCGGGCGGCTACGCCGACTTCTGGAAGCAGGCCGAGATGATCGAGATGGTCGAGGACGCCTACGACAGCACTCGCGATCCTCGCTACAAGGAGATGATCGTCGACCTCGAGACGCAGTTCCTCTGGTACTACGGCAAGACGTGGACCAACCGCATCTGGAACGACGACATCACCTGGGCGGTGATCGCCGCGCTGCGCGCCTACGAGATCACCGGCGACAGACAGTACCTCGTCCTCGCCCAGACCAACTTCGACGCCATGTACGCGCGTGCCTGGACGAGCGAGTTCGGGGGCGGCATGTGGTGGACGACCGCCAAGACCCAGAAGGACGTGACGACGACGGCCCCCGCCGCTGTCGCCGCCTGCATGCTCTTCGAGGACGTTCACGATGCCGCGTATCTCGCCAAGGCGAAGACGATGTACGCATGGCTACGTGCCAACCTCTACGACGCACACACCGGCGCCGTCTACGACCACCTCTCGCATGGCGCGAACGGCAAAGGCACCGTCGTGTTTCCGACTCCGTTCACGTACAACCAGGGCACGTTCATCGGCGCGGCGAACCTCCTCCATCGGCTCACCGGCGTGCAGTCCTACGCGCAGGACGCCCGGCGCACGCTCACGTGGACGCAGAAGAACCTGACCGTCCATGGGATCCTGCGCAGCGAGGCGGGCGCAGGCATCCAGAACGGCGGCGGGTTCAAGGGCATCTTCATCCGCTACGCGGTGCGCTTCGCGCGCGACGACCACCTGACCGTCTTCGAGCCGTGGTTCGCCCTCAACGCCGCGGCCGCGTGGAGTCACCGCGACGCCCGCGGCCTCATCGGCCAGGCTTGGGCCCGCCCCACACCCGGCGGCCTGCTGTACTCTTGGGACTGCTCGGCCGGCGTCGTCTTGCTCGAGGTCCTCTCCGCTCCCTGACGTCGGCTCGCCGCTGCCGGCCCCGCCGCCGTGCTCGACGCGGGGGCGGCGCATCGGGTGCGCGAGCGGGTATCATCATCGCAGACGGCCGGCGGGGCGCGGGCCAGCGCGCCGGCCGGCGGTGAGAAGACCATGGACGAGGCGGGTGACGTGACGCCGGAATCGGCCGGGGCAGACAGCAAGCCGCGCGTGACCTACGTGGGGCACGGGACGGTCCTCATCGAGATGGACGGCGTGCGCATCCTCACCGACCCGTCCCTGCGGCGCTGGACCGGCGCCCTGCGCCGCTACGGCCCCCTTCCCGACCCCGCGACCGCCCGTCACATCGACGCGGTGCTCATCTCCCACCTGCACCTCGACCATCTCGACCCCTCGTCGCTGCGCATGGTGTCCAAGTCCGCCGTCGTGATCGGACCGCCGCTCGTCGGCCGCACGATCCACCGCGTGGGCTTCAAGACGGTGATCGAGACGCGCCGCGAGACGGTGCTGCACGTGGGCGACGTGGACGTCGTCGCCGTGCACGCCGCCCACACCAAGCGCCGCTGGGTGCTGTCGGCCCCGACCGAGCCGCTGGGGTTCATCATCCAGGGCTCGGCCACCATCTACTTCGCGGGGGACACGGCGCTCTTCGACGGGATGGACGACCTGCACGACCGCATCGACGTGGCGCTGCTGCCCATCGAGACGTGGGGCGTGCGGCCGCCCGAAGGGCGGCACATGAGCCCGCGCACCGCGACCAAGGCTCTGAGCCTGCTCAAGCCGCGCGTGGCCGTGCCGATCCACTGGGGCACGTTGTACCTGCCCGGCTCCGCCTACGCGGGCAAGCAGGCCACGTACGCCTGGTTCCAGAAGACGCGCAAGCGGCCGGAGGAGTTCGCCGCCCTCGCCGCAGAGGTCGCTCCGGAGGTGGACGTGCGGCTGCTCGACCCGGGTGAGTCGCTCACCGTGGAACCGCGGGAGCCGGCGGACCAGGGAGGCCCGGCAGGGGGAGACGTCGCCGGGGGAGACGTCGCCAGCGACGACACGGCCGCCGGCGCGCCGGCGGCCCGCTAGATTCAAAGCGTTGGCGGCCCTGCCACGCTCTCGCCGGAGCCGTCCGCCGCGTCGACCTTCTTGAGCGACGGCGCCGTGCCCAGCACCGAGCCCGCCAGGATCAGCGGCATGCCGATGGCGATGCCCAGCGTCAGCGGCTCGCTCAGCAGCACGACGCCCAGCAGCACCGCCACCAGCGGGTTGACGTAGGTGATCACGGTGGCGCGCGACGGCCCGACCTCGCGGATCAGCGCGAAGAACACGATGAAGGCGACCGCGGTGCAGAGGAACGCAAGGCCCGCGACGGCCGCGACGGTCTCCGCGGAGACGTGGGCCGGCAGGTTCAGCGCCGCCGGCCCGGCGTAGAGCACGGTGGTGAGGACGAGCGACGCCGTGACCACCGAAA